>JAOPWO010000465.1 GCA_025965635.1 Modestobacter sp.
GGTTCACCGGCCCCTGGACGGTCGGGTGGCCGAACCCGCCGACTGCCACCGCGACGTCGGTGAAGAGGACGACCTGCGCCGTCTCGACCCGCAGCAGGCGGGCGGTCAGCCCGGCCAGCCGGTCGAAGGGCGCGCTGGTGGAGAGCTCGGCGACCAGGCGGCGGGTGAAGGCCAGCCGCGCCGGGTCGTCCAGCGGATCACAGGCAGCTGGCTGGACGGGCACGGCGGCAGACCTCCTCCTCGGGCGTCGGCGGCGTGCCCGGCACGGCGACAGCGCCGTCCATGCTGCCACGGCCGGACGTGCGCCCTCCCGTCAACCACGCCACCCGACGGGGTGATTCGCCCGTCAAGGGCCGGGCGGGAGGCGTCGATGCCGGGGAGGTGACGACGACGACGCTCCCACGGCCGACCTGGGACTGCCGCCCGCTGCTGGCCGACCCGGAGGACCTGGCGGTCGTGTTCCAGCCCATCGTGGACCTGGCGTCGGCCGGCATCGCCGGCTACGCGGCGCTGGCCCGCTTCCCGGGCACCGCCACGCCCGACGTGTGGTTCGCCGCCGCAGCGGACGCCGGCCTCGGGGCCGAGCTGGAGGCGCTGGCCGTCAGCCGCGCGCTCGCCGCCCTGCCGGACCTGCCGCCGGCCACCTTCCTCACCGTGGGCGTCAGCCCGCACCTCCTGGGCAGCGCACCGGTCACCGAGGCGTTCGCCGCTCCGGCCACCCTGCGCCGGGTCGTGGTGCAGCTCACCGGCTGCACCCCCGTCGACGACCTCCGGGCGCTGCGCGCCCAGACCGCCGCTCTGCGCGGCCGGGGCGCCCGCATCGCGATCAACGACGCCGGCTCGGGCTCCTCGGGCCTGCGGCAGCTCGCCGAGCTGCGGCCCCAGCTGATCACGCTGGACCGGGCGCTGGTGACCGGGGTGGACGACGACCCGGTGCGTCACGCGCTGGCCGAGATGGTCGGCGCCTTCGCCGGCCGGATCGACGCCTGGCTGCTCGCCGACGGCATCGACAGTCCCGGTGAGCTCGCCGCCTCCGCCCGGCTCGGCGTCCCGCTGGTGCAGGGCTGGCTGCTCGGCCGCCCGACACCCGACTTCGCCCCGCTGGCCCCGAAGGTCGTCGAGCTGGTCCGCGGCCAGGTCACCCGGGCCCGGCAGGCAGAGAGCGTCGCCGGCCTGCTGCGGCCGGTCCGCCAGCGCTCGGCCCGCGCCGACGACGGGACGGCGCCGCCGCCCTACGTCCTGCTGGACGACGACGGGACGCCGACCGCGATCACCCTGACCGACCCCCGCACCGGCCGGCCCCACCGCGCGGCGGTCTCGCTGCGCGTCCCGCCGTCGGCCGGGGTGGCCGCGACCCTGCAGCGGGCGCTGACCCGTACGCCCGCGGAGCGCTTCGACCCGGTCGTGTGCACCGCCGCCAACGGTGAGGTGCTCGGCCTGCTGCGCGTGGACGACCTGGCCTCGGCCGCCGCGAACCACCGCTCGAGCGGGGTGCCAGCGCGCAGCTTTCCTGCGCGCTGACACCCCGCTCACGCGCTGGCGTCGGTGAGGTGGCGGCTCTGGTCGTCGGTGAGCCGCAGGTCCTGCATCGGCAGCAGGTCGGCCAGCTGCTCGACCGACCGGCCGCTGGCGATCGGCGCGACGACCGTGGGCTGATCGGCCAGCCAGCGCAGCGCCACCGCCGCGACCGTCACGCCGTGCTCGGCTGCGACGTCGGCCAGCGCGATGAGCACCCGGTCGCCCCGCTCCCCCACGTAGGCCGAGGCGCCCTTCGCGCGCGGCGAGTCGATCTGCTCGCCGGCCCGGTACTTGCCGGTCAGGAAGCCCTTCGCCAGCGCGAAGTAGGGCAGCGTGCCCAGCCCGTTCTCCGCGACGACGTCGCGCAGCTCGCCCTCGTAGCCCGGCCGCTCCATCAGGTTGTAGTGCGGCTGCAATGCCACGTAGCGGGTCAGGCCCTGTCGCTCGGAGGTCTCCAGCGCCTCGGTCAGCCGCTCGGCCGAGTAGTTCGAGGCGGCGACGTGGCGCACCTTGCCTGCCTGCACCAGGGCGTCGAAGGCGGTGAGCGACTCCTCCAGCGGCGTCGTCTCGTCGTCGTAGTGCGCGTAGTAGAGGTCGATGGTGTCGACCTGCAGGTTGCGCAGCGACCGCTCGGCGGCGGCCTCGATCTCGCCGGCCGACAGCGGGTGCTCCTTCTGGCCGGGCGAGGCCTTGGTGGCCACCACCATCCGGTCGCGCACCCCCCGCTCGGCCATCCACCGGCCGAGGATCTGCTCGGAGGCGCCGTTGCCGTACATCTCGGCGGTGTCGACGAACGGCGCGAGGGTGCCGGGGGTCGCGTCCAGGAAGCGGTCGAGCAGCGCGAAGGACGTCGGCTCGTCGGCCGTCCAGCCGAACACGTTGCCGCCGAGGCAGAGGTCGCTGACCGTCAGATCGGTCCCGGGGAGCCGTGGCATGGGCGCCACGCTAGTTGGACGACCCCGCTGCCCCCGCCGCTCGCGGTGCGCCCGGCCGGGGCCGAGGGCGGGACGGGTGGGGCTCGCGGGGCGGGAAAAGCCCGGATCGCCGGGACTTCGGCTGGCCAGGGAGGGGGTAGTCATGGCAGCGTGCGCCGGGTTCCTGGTCGACGACGTGGTCGGCCAGACCCGCCCACCGGGACCCCCTGTGCTGGAGTTGTCAGCAGCACCGGGCACGGTGGAGGCCCCGGGCGTCCGCCAGGACGACCGGGTGCCGCGCCCGCCAAGGGCGCGACGACCAACGGCGACGGCCCCGCGCGGGGCCGGTCGCCGACACCCCAGCGAGAGGAAAACGATGAACAAGGCTGAACTCGTCTCCGCCATCGCGAAGCGCGCCGACGTCCCCGCATCGACCGTCGACTCCGTCATCGACGGCCTGCGCGAGGAGCTGGTCGAGGCCATCACCCGCGGCGAGAAGGTGGCCGTCCCCGGTCTGCTGACCGTCGAGCGCAGCCAGCGCTCCGCACGCACCGGCCGCAACCCGCAGACCGGCGAGTCGATCGAGATCGCCGCCGCCCACACCGTCAAGGTGACCGCCGGCTCGAACCTCAAGAAGGCTGCCAGCGCCGTTCCGGTCGCGTAGAGAGAAGGACCCGACCACGTGCACCACCGCGCCCCCGCGCCGCTCCTGACCCCGTGCCAGGATGCGGGCGGGGGCGCCGCTCGTGGAGGAGCCCGCCCCACGACACGGGGGTGCCCATGACGGCCGTTCAGACCGACCTGTCGGTGACCACCGACCCGGCCGAGGTCGGCGTCGACGCCGACCGGCTGCTCCGGCTGGACCGGCGGCTGGTCCGCTGGGTGGACGAGGGGCAGCTGCCCGGGTTCCTGGTCACCGTCGCCCGGCACGGCTCGCTGGTGCACGTGGGCCGGTACGGGTACCGGGACGTCGAGGCCGGGCGGCCGGTCACCGACGACACCCGCTGGCGGATCTTCTCGATGACCAAGCCGGTCACCTCGGTGGCCGCGATGTCGCTGTACGAGGAGGGCGCGTTCGAGCTGACCGACCCGATCAGCCGCTGGCTGCCGGAGTTCGCCGAGACCCGGGTGTACAGCGGCGGACCGGCCGCCAAGCCGGTCACCGTGCCGCAGTTGGAACCGATCCGGGTGTGGCACCTGCTCACCCACACCGCGGGGCTCACCTACGGCTTCCACCACTCGCACCCCGTCGATGCGCTGTACCGGCTGCGCGGCCACGAGTGGGGCACCCCGGCCGGCGCGGACTCCGTCGAGGTCACCCGGCAGTTCGCGGCCATGCCGCTGCTGTTCCAGCCCGGCAGCGAGTGGAACTACGGCGTGTCCACCGACGTGCTGGGCAGGCTGGTCGAGGTGCTCGCCGGCCAGCCGCTGGACGAAGTGTTCGCCGAGCGCGTCTTCGGCCCGCTGGGCATGACCGCGACCTCCTTCGGGCTGCGTCCCGAGGACGACCCGGACACCCTGGCCCAGCTCTACGGACCCGGCGTCGTGCCGATGCCGGCCTTCGCCGCTGCGGCGCTGCAGAAGCCGGCGTTCCTGTCCGGCGGCGGCGGGCTGGTGTCCACGGCCGGGGACTACCTGCGGTTCGTGGAGATGCTCCGCCGCGGCGGAGCCGTCAGTGACGACCCGGACGACGGGCGGGTGCTCGGCTCGCGCACCGTCGCCCACATGGTCCGCAACCACCTGCCCGGCAACGTGGACCTGGAGACCTACGGCCGGCCGCTGTTCGCCGAGACCCCGCTGCGCGGTGTCGGCTTCGGGCTCGGCTTCTCCATGGTGCTCGACCCGCCCCGCTACGGCGTCGTCGCCAGCGCCGGCGACTACAGCTGGGGCGGGGCGGCGTCCACCGCGTTCTACGTCGACCCGGTCGAGGACCTGACGGTGACCTTCTACACGCAGCTGCTGCCCTCCAGCACCCTCCCGATCCGCGGACACCTGCGGCAGCTGGTCAACCAAGCCCTGGTGTAGGTCCCCGCGCACCGGGTCGGCGTGGCCGTCGTGCCGGGGCGCACTCCTCGACCAGGTGCGCCCGGCTGGCGTCGACGGCCGCGGTGAAGCCCCCGGTCGCGGCCCACCCCGTCGAAGTCGCCGTCCGGATCGTCCTCGCCGCAGCAGAGCGACTCGACCTGCTCCCCGCCGTGCACCTGGCGGAAGCAGCCGGTCCGCGCAGGCCCGGCGCGGGCGGCGCCACCGACCGGCGGCCCAGCTGCTCGGCGGTCAGGCCGGCGCACCCCAGCAGCAGCGTGGCCCGGTGGAACTCCAGCCAGGCCTCCACCGCCGCCCGTTCACCCTCCCGGAACGGTGGGCCGACCCGCACGGGTGCCGACGGCGACTCGGCCATGGCCGGAGTCACCCCGGGCCCGAGGCTCCTTACGCTGTGCCCGTGCTGCGACTGGGTGCCCTCGACGTCCCCGACGGGCGGCTGGTCGTGATGGCCATCGTGAACCGGACCCCCGACTCCTTCTACGACCGCGGCGCGACCTACGAGCTCGACGCGGCGGTGGAGCGGGTGGGACAGGTCGTCGCCGAGGGCGCGGACATGGTCGACGTCGGCGGGGTGAAGGCCGCCCCCGGCGAGTACGTGTCGCCGGCGGAGGAGGTGCGGCGCACCGTCGACCTGGTCGCGGCGATCCGCGAGGCGCACCCGGCGCTGCCCGTCTCGATCGACACCTGGCGGGCCGAGGTGGCCCGGGAGGCGCTGGCGGCCGGCGCGGACGTGGTGAACGACGCCTGGGGCGGGGTCGACCCGGAGCTGGCCGGTGTCGCCGCGGCGGCCGGCGCGGGCATCGTCTGCACGCACGCCGGCGGGCTGCCGCCGCGCACCCGACCGCACCGGGTCAGCTACCCCGACGTGATGGCCGACGTCATCGCCCGGACGACGGCGCTCGCG
>JAOPWO010000273.1 GCA_025965635.1 Modestobacter sp.
GCAGCGCGGTCATGGTCGTGTCCGTGATCACCGGACGTCCTGACGGGTTCGGCGCAGCACGATGTACCTCCGGATACGGCAAGTTGCGCCCGCAGGTGAGCCTGCGAGCGTGGGCCGCCGATCCGTGGCGAGTGGTGCTGTCCGTGCACTGCTGTTCTCGGCAGTCCCGGAAACGACCATGACCATCTGCACCGGCTGGGTGCAGATGGTCATGTGCGGGTCCGGGGGGTGCTCCTCACAGCGCCCGGTCGATGAAGGAGGCCACCGGGCGGTTGGGCGCGTAGGACATCCGGGCGGCCACGTCACGCTGCTTCTGCGACTGGGTGATCCGCTCGACCAGGGCCTCGGCGACCGCCAGCTGGTGCTGGAGCAGCCGGGCGGCGCGCTCGCGGAGGTCGTCGGGGAAGGGGCCGAGCCCGGACGGCGGGATCCAGTCGGTGGACCGTCGTCCCCAGGCGGCGATCTCCTCGGCCCGGTTGCGGGACAGGGTCTCCTCCCCGGCGCGCACGTCCTCCTCGAGCTCGTCGAGCACGACCGGCCAGGTGCGGGCCGGACGCGGGGAGGTCGGCGGGGGAGGCGGACCGCCGGCGCGACGCTCGGCGGTCATGCAGGGCTCGAGGCCAGGGAGGCCGCGGCCTCCCGCCAGGCGTCCCGCAGCGGCTCGACGATCTTGCGACAGTCGCCCACCCGGCGCAGGTCGCCCTTGACGTTGGCCTTGACCAGCTCGCTGATCAGCCAGCTGTACAGCGAGGCCAGCCGCGGCCCGCCGTCCCAGATCTCCACCCGGAGGCTGCCCTTCAGCTCGAGGACGATCTCCTGGGCGTGCTGGAGCTGCTCGCTGGCCGCGGCCCGGTCGCCGGCGAGCAGGGCGGCCTCGCCGCGCTCGAGGTCCAGGGCCAGCCGGTCGTACAGCATCACGAGGAGACGCTGCGGCGACGCGGTGGTGACCGTGTCGCCCATGTAGCGGGCGCGGAGGGAAGCGGCACTCATCGGGGGGTCTCCTGTGGTGGGTGAGCGCGTCAGGACTTGCTGGACTGGGACCAGGACGGCAGCGAGGACAACTGGGCCGACAGCCACGTCGACTTGTTCTGCAGGGAGCCCAGCGCCGTCTCCATGGCGGTGAACTGGCGGGTCAGGCTCTCCTTGCGCAGGGCCAGCCGGAGATCCCAGTCGGCGACCCGCGCCGCCAGGTCCTTGGCGGTGGAGTCCTTGCTCTTGGCCAGCAGGGTCAGGCTGCCGGTGGTCGTGTCGCTGGCCTGCTGGCCGATGGCCTGCAGCCGGCCGGCGATCCCGGGCACGTCGGCGACGTCGTCCCCGCCGCCGACGACGCCGTCGGCGCCGGGGCCGGCCGGCGTGCCGGCGAAGACCCGCTGCACGAGGCCCGGGTCGGCCCTCAGCTTCGCGACGAACTTCGCCGAGTCGAAGGCGATCGTGCCGTCCCGGTTGAGCTGCAGGCCGGCGACCGCGGCCGACCCGTCGCTCCCCACGGCGGAGGCGACGGCGCTGAGCACCTGGCTGGAGAGCGACCGCAGCGTGCTGTCGCCCTTCAGCGTGGCGGTGTCGCTGCTCGACGAGGTGTAGGAGCTGACCGTGGACAGCACGCCGTTCGCGGCGCTGATCAGCGCGGAGACCTTGGCGGCCACGGCGTCCGGGTCACCGGCGACGTTGACGGTGACCGGCGTGGCCGTGGTGGTGGTGGCGGTGATCGTCGTGTCGGCCAGCAACCCCGTGAAGGTGTTGGTCGCCGACCTCACCGTGAACGGGTTGGTGGTGCCCACGGAGAGCTCGGCGTCCTGACCGGCGGTGAGCGGCGTGAAGCTGTGCCCGGTGTCGGTGGTGAGCGAGAACGTCCGCGCCGCGCCGCTGCCGCCGGCGGTGACCTGCAGGCGGAAGGTGCCGTCGGCGACCTGCATGGTGGTGGCCGTGAGCCCGAGGGCGGTGTTCTTGTTGATCGCGCTGACCGCATCGGCGAGCGACCCGCTGCCGCCGACCGCGAAGGTCTGCGGGTTGAGGCCCTGGGCGTCGGTGACCGTGATCTGCGTGCCGAACGGGACGTTCGCCGGGCTCGCCGGGACCGTCGGGGTGGCGGGGACCGTCGTGGTCAGCTCAGGGCCGATCACCGAGTGCGTGGTGGCGAGCTCGGCGACGGTGAACGTGAGGGAGCCGGGGAGCGCGCTCGACCCGGACGTGGCGGTGACCGCGGCGGGCAGCGAGCTGGTCGCCTTCGTGGTGGACCAGGTCGCGGCCTTGGTGAGGGCCTCGGCGGCGCTGCGCAGTGCATCGAACCGGGTGTTGACCGCGCGGTAGGCGGCGGCATCGGTCTGGGTGCCGGTGAGCTTGGTCTTCAGCAGGGTCTGCGGGTTGGCCTCGACCTGCATCAGCTGGGAGATCAGCGTGCCGGTGTCCATCCCGGAGATCAGACCGGTGCTCAGGCTCATGCCGGCCATGGGGGCTCCTGCCTGCGTCGGGACGGGCGGGTCGGGGTGGGGGAGAGCAGTGAGGGGGGAGGCCGAGGGCCTCCCCCCTCACCGGGTGGTGCGGGTGCTACCGGCTGGATCAGCCCAGCAGCTTCAGGATGCCCTGGGGCGCCTGGTTGGCCTGGGCCAGCATGGAGGTGCCGGCCTGGGTCAGGATCTGCGTGCGGGTGAAGTTGGTCATCTCCTGCGCCATGTCGGTGTCGCGGATGCGCGACTCCGACGCGGACAGGTTCTCCACCGACACGTTCAGGTTGTTGATGGTGTGCTCGAACCGGTTCTGCAGGGCACCGAGGCCGGCGCGCGCCGTGGAGATCTGCTTGATGGCGGTGTCGACCAGAGCCAGCGACGCCTGGGCGTTGGCGGCGCTGTCGAACTTGAGCCCACCGGTCACCGAGGTGCCGGCGACACCGTCGGCCAGGATGGCGTTGCCGGTCAGCGCCGCGGTGTTGTCGGCGGCGGCGAGGGTGCCGCCGTCGAGCGCGGTGACGACGATGCCGGTGCCGGCACCGTTGCTGTCCTTCTTCACCGACACGGAGAAGTTCGCCGCGAAGTTGGCGTCGGCGCGCAGCGCGCCGGCGTACTCCTCGACGCTCTGGAAGCCGGCGGCGCTGCCGTCGGCCGTGGCGTTCAGGGTGCCCGTCGTGACCGAGGTCGAGACGCCGCCCTTGGTGCTGGTGAACGTCATCGCGGCCGTGGTCAGGTTGGCGAAGGTGCTGCCGGTGGCCAGGTCGAAGGACGTCCCGGTCGTGGTCAGGTCGCCACCGGTGAGGGTGTTGGCGATCGCCTTGACGTTGGCCCCACCGAGCTTGACCTCGATCTGGCTGTTGCTGTTGCCGTCGGCACCGACCTGGAACCTCAGCGAGGTCTGCGAGCCGTCCAGCAGCTTGGTGCCGTTGAAGTTCGTCGAGTTGGCGATCCGGCCCAGCTCCGAGACGAGGCTGTCGGACTCGGTCTTGATGTTGGCCCGGGCCTCGGCGTTGTTCGAGTCGTTACCGGCCTGGACGGACAGGTCACGGACGCGCTGCAGGATCGAGTGCACCTCGGTGAGCGCACCTTCAGCGGTCTGCACGACCGAGATGCCGTCCTGGGTGTTGCGGACGGCGACCTTGAGGCCACCGATCTGCGAGCGGAGGCCCTCGGAGATGGCCAGACCCGCTGCGTCGTCGGCGGCGCGGTTGATGCGGAAGCCGGAGGAGAGCTTCTCCAGCGACTTGCCCATCTGGCTGTCGGTGACCGACAGGTTGCGGTACGAGTTCATCGCCGCGATGTTGTTGTTGACGCTCAGACCCATGGTGTTCCTCCGTGGAAGTGGGTTTCACTGGCCCCGCTGCATCCGTGCTGCGGGGCGTTGCAGAGGTGATAACGGACGTGACCGGGCGGTCCTTGACCCGAATCACGAGACTTTTCCGCGGACCTCGCTCAGGCGGGTCGGGCGGCGGTGCTCTGCCCGCCCAGGTGCCACTCCCGGCGGGCCCGGACGAGCGAGGCGGCGCCCACCGGCGCCGCCCGCGGCTCCGGGGCGGCGACTGGAGCAGTCGCCGGCGTGGGCGTCCGGCTCGCGACCCGGCCGACGTAGGCGCGCTGCTGGTTGCGGGCCCGGACGCCGCCGGCGGCGGGGACCGGCTCGCCGTCCCAGATCTCGCTCATCGCCGCGTGCAGCAGGATGAGCGCCCGGGCCCGCATCTGCGACACCCGGGAGAGGGTGACGCCGAGGCTGTCGGCGATGTCGGTCAGCGACTCGTCACCGAAGAAGTTGCGCTCCACGACCTCGTCGAGCCGGTCGGGCAGGGCCCGGATGGCGTCGTGCTGGCAGCGGGCCCGCTCGCTGCGCAGCAGGGCCCGCTCCGGGGAGTCCCCGGTGGCCGGCAGGTCGAGCGACCCGCCGGCGCCGCCGGTCTCGGCGTCGATGCTCACCATCACCGCCCGGTGCAGGTCGATCTGCAGGGAGTCCATCTCCTTGCGGCCCACGCCCAGGGTGGCGGCGAGCTCCGGCCTGGTCGGCGGTCGACCCAGCGAGATGGTGAGGGCGTCGGTGGCCGCGTCGGTGCGCCGGGCGGCGGCCCGGACCGAGCGGCTGGCCCAGTCGCCGGAGCGGAGCTCGTCGAGCACGGCCCCCTGCAGCCGGGGCAGGGCGTAGGTGGCGAAGGTCGCGCCGGCCGCGGGGTCGAAGCGCCGGGCCACCTCGACCAGCGCCACGGAGGCGCAGGAGAGCAGGTCGTCCCTGCTCACGTGGCTGGGCAGTGAGATCCGCGCGGCCACCGCGTTCACGGCGAACTGGGCGAGCGCCAGGTGCGAGGTCACCAGCGCATCGACGTCGGCCTGAGGTCGCTCGTTGGCCGGGGGGCGGACTGTGGTCACGCCGTCCTTCTCGGCCGACCCGAGCCCGGACCGGACCGGCTGTCGGGACATTTCCTCCCCGACCCGGGTGAGGAGCCCGGCGTGCGCCCGGACTCGGCTTGATCCACGTCCCGCCGCTGCCGATGGGTCTGACAGCGAGCCCCCGCCGACCGGCGGGAGCGCCCCGCTCATGACATGAAGGGAGGCGGCCGGCATGGACCACCAGCACCTGTCGACGCTGCTCTGGCGAGAGCAGGAGCTGCTCGACCTGCTCCTGTTCAAGGCGGAGGAGAAGCAGTACCTGATCCTCAGCGGCAAGACCCGCTGGCTGGCGCGCATCGCGCACGAGATCGAGGTCGTGCTGGACCAGCTGCGCACCCTCGAGGTCGAGCGTGCGGCGGCGACCGAGCAGATCGCCGCCCGGCTGGGGCTGGACGCCAACCCCTCCCTGAGGCAGCTCGCCGAGGTGGCGCCCGCTCCGTGGGGCGACCTCTACACCAAGCACCACGAGAACCTGCTCGGGCTCGTCACCGACCTGCGCGGTCTGTCCGACGCGAACAAGGAGCTCATCGAGGGCGGCCTCTCCGCGATCGGCGACGCCCTGCTGTCGGCGCGGGCGCCCTCCGCGGGCACCTACACCCAGACCGGCCGCCAGACGGGCAACGCCTACCGGGCGGTCACCCTGGACGGTGCGATGTGAGCAGCACCTTCTCGGGTCTGAGCCGGGCCACGACGGCACTGTGGGCCCAGCAGCGCGGCATGGACGTCACCGGGCAGAACGTGGCGAACATGAACACGGTCGGGTACTCCCGGCAGCGTGCCGAGCTGACGTCGATCGGTGCGGGCATCATCCCGGCCGTCTGGTCGGTGGGCGACGGCGTCGGGAGCGGGGTCGGCGTCGACCAGGTCTCCCGGATCAGGGACGTCTTCCTGGAGAGCCGCGCGCAGGTCGAGCACGCCACCCAGGCCCGGTTGACCGTGCAGAGCGGTGCGCTCACCGAGGTCGAGCAGGCCTTCGGCGAGCCCGGCGACAGCGGCATCCAGAGCATGCTGAGCGAGATGTGGGCCGGCTGGGGCGACGTGCAGAACTCCCCGCAGGACCTCGCTGCCCGCAGCCAGCTGCTCCAGCGCACCCAGACCCTCGTGTCCGGCATCCAGACCACCGCGGGCGCGCTGGGCAAGCAGTGGGACGCGACCTACGAGTCGCTGGGTGCCCTGGTGTCCGAGGTGAATGCAGCGGTGACGTCCATCGCGGGCTACAACCGGGCCATCGCGCGGGGGGTGCAGAACGACTCCCCGGTCAACGAGCTGCTGGACGAGCGCGACGCGCTGGTGCTCCAGCTGGCCGACAAGGTCGGCGCGACGAGCAGCGCCGGCGCCAACGGGACCGTCGACGTCCGGGTGGGCGGCACGACGCTGGTCCGGGGCTCCTCCACCATCTCCCTCGCGCTGGCCGGCGGCCACTCGCTGACCGACGTCGGCACCGACCCGCCGCGGATCGTCACGGTCCCCGGCGGTTCCGCCATCGCGGCGGACGGCACGGCCGGTGGGCAGCTCCAGGTGCTGTCCGACATCGTCCCGAGCTACCTGGACAAGCTCGACGGCTTCGCCCAGGAGCTGGCCCGGGTGCTGAACGCCGGCCAGAGGGCGGGCACCGACGCCGCCGGCACCGGCTACCTCGACGCGGACGCGGACGGTTCCCCCGACGGTGGGAAGCCGATGCTGGGCGCGGGGCCGGGCCCCGGTCCGGTCGACCTCTCGGCGGTCACCGCCGTCAACCTCCGGCTCCGGATCACCGACCCGAAGGACATCGCGGCCGCGTCGCTCGCCGACGGGGTCGGCGGGGCGTCGCTGGGCGGCTCCAACGCCGATGCGATGTCGCAGCTCGGGGAGACCACCGGGCTCGACGCCCGGTACCGCGACCTGATCACCGGTCTCGGCGTCCAGTCGGCGGTGAGCGCCCGGGACCTCGGCATCCGGTCGGTGATCGCCGGTCAGGTCGATGCGTCGCGGGAAGCGGTGTCCGGGGTCAACATCGACGAGGAGATGACGAACATGCTCGCCTTCCAGCACGGCTACCAGGCGGCCGGGCGGCTGGTCACGGCCATCGACGAGATGCTCGACACCTTGATCAACCGCACCGGCCTCGTGGGGCTCTGATCCTGATGCGCATCACCCAGCGGTCGGTCATGACCACCAGCCTCGCCGGCCTGAACAGCAACCTCGCCGCCGTGAACAAGCTGCAGCAGCAGCTGACCTCGGGCAAGACGATCAGCACCCCGTCGGACTCGCCGACCCTCACCAACCGGTCGCTGCAGACCCGGGCGGACATGAGCGCGCTCACCCAGCAGTCCCGCAACATCAACGACGCCACGGCGTGGCTGGAGACCGCGGACTCCACCCTGGGCAACATGCTGGACCTGGTGCACCGGGCCCGGGACCTCACGGTGCAGGGCCTCAACAGCGGCGCCGGCTCCGCTGCCTCGGCGGAGTCCATCGCGACCGAGATCGCCTCGATCCGGGAGAGCCTGCTCGGGTTGGCCAACACGAAGGTCCAGGGCCGACCGCTGTTCGGCGGGGTCACCCCCGGCACCTCGGCCTACGACCGGACCACCGGTGCCTACGTCGGGCTGCCGGCGACCGGGGCGCCGGTGCCGGTGGAACGGCGGTTGTCCAACGTGGAGACGATCCGGGTCGACATCACCGGCCTGGAGGTGTTCGGCCGCGCTCCGGACGACCTGTTCGGCATCATCGGCCGGATCGCCACCGGCGTCACCGACCTGGGTGCGAGCGGGAACGCGGCCCTCAGGGACGACCTGGTGGCGTTGGACGGCGCGATCACGTCGATGCTCACCGGCATCGCCGACATCGGGGCCCGCGCGTCCCGCGTCGAGCGGGCCGACCAGATCAACCTGGAGCGGAGCCTCACCTTGAAGGCGCAGCTGTCCAGCATCGAGGACGTCGACCTGCCGAGGACGATCATGGAACTGCAGATGCAGCAGACCGGCTACGAGGCCGCGCTGTCGGCCACCGCGAAGGCGATCCAGCCGAGTCTGCTGGACTTCCTGCACTGACCGGCCGGGTGGCCGCCCGTCCCGGGGGGCGGCCACCCTGCCGATGAGAGGAACGTGGCGCACCGCCCTCGCGAGGACGGTGCGCCGAGGGCCCGCGGAGCGCGGGTCGTGCCACGGAGGCCACACACCCATGGAGGGTCCAACTCGTGCTCACACTCACCCGCAGCGTCGGCGAGAGCATCCGGATCGGCGAGAACATCGAGGTCTACGTCGTCGAGGTCCGGGGCGGCACGGTCCGCCTCGGCTTCAAGGCGCCCCGTGAGGTCACGATCCACCGGGAGGAGGTCTACCGGCAGATCGCGGAGGCCAACGCCCTGGCCGCCGAGGTCGCCGCCGACATCACCGGTGCGCTCGCGGCCTTCGCGCCGCCGCCGGCCGAGGACCCGGCTGCGGCGCCGACCGGCACACCTGCCGGGGGCGTCGCGCCGCAGGCCGTCCCAGCTCGCGCCGCAGCACCTGTCCCGGCTCGTCCGGCGGCTCCGCAGTCGCCTATCGCTGACCAGCGCTTTCCCAAAAAGTGACAGCGTTCAGCGAAATTCGCCTCAACAATTCGGAATCTCCCCTGCACCACTAGTCACAGGACGGCGAGTCCTGCCTAGACAAGCCGCGTGGCTACGCAAACCTTCCCCCACAGCACGACACCAGGGGGTAGCCACCATGGCACGCAACGCAGCTTCGATCCGTCCGGCCGATGCCGGTGACCTGCTCGTCGACGCGAGCGCCGACGCCGACGGTCGCGACGGGGACACCGACTCGGTGGTCGTGTACGTGCAGCTGCGGCCCCGCCGTCCCGCCGTCCGCAAGTGCCTGGCCGCGCTCGTCGCGCTGGCCGCCGAGCACGAGTCGGTCGGCTTCGCCCTCGCCGGGCTCAGCAAGGACGACCGCATCGTCCGGGTCACCGTCGGCGTCGACCTGGGCCCGCGCGCCGAGGTCGCCAAGTTCTCCGCCGCCGCCCAGGCCGCCTACCGCTTCGTCGACGGGCTGTTCACCGGCCTGTACGACTACATGCCGGTCTACGTGGCCGAGCCGTGCGACGCCGAGCGCGCCGCCGCCGTCGGCGTGCTGACCGCCGTCTCGGCGCCGCGCCCCTTCATCCCCACGCCCCGCCGCGGCGATCCTGGCGGCCCCTCGGCCGCGCCGGTCCGGGTGGGCGACCGCAGCCCGCTCGTCCCGGCCTGACCGGCTCCTCGTCCCGTCACCCCGCCCACCTGCACTTCCCCTCAGGAGGACCCGGTGTCCCACCACACCCTGTGCACGCCCTCGGTCGGCCCGGCCACTGCCGATGAGCAGCCGGCCGACGCGGACCGCAGCCGGCGCGAGCCCCTCGTCTTCGGCGGCCTCACCGAAGCCGAAGGCTGGGCGAAGGCCCCCATCACCCCCCGCGACCGGGTGCACTTCCGGGTCGACCGCGAGCTCCCGCTGCAGACCTTCCGGGCGGCCATGCCGGCCGGGGTCACCGTCACCTACGACGAGGGCGACGGGCTCTACCGCGTCGACGGGCCCTGCGGCGGGGCCGAGGCCCTCGCCGGCGTCATCCGCTGCTGGTGCGCCGAGCACGGCTACGGCACCGTGGGGCTGCGCGCGGAGACCGACGTCCGCCGGCGCGCGCCACGCGACCTCCCGCCCGCCTTCCTGGACGGGCTGTGCCGGCACTACGCCCGCACCAGCCTCAAGCGGCTGCAGCGCAACATGAGCACGATCCGGCTGCACCTGCCAGACAACGACGACATCGACCAGCAGATCGCCGAGTGGGTGCTCAAGGCGGTCAGCCAGTACGACGAGGCCAAGGGCGTCCCGTTCGGCGCCTTCCTCGCCACCCAGCTGTCCAAGTGGGTGCACGACCTGGGCCGCAACGCCTACGGCCGGACCGCCGCCGATACGGAGAACAAGCAGCAGAAGGCGGTTGCCGCCTTCACCGCGCAGCACCAGCGGCGGCCCAGCGAGAAGGAGCTCGCTGCGTTCATGGGGCAGAGCGTGGCCACGCTGCGCCGCAACTCCCAGACCGTCGCTACGCTCAACGGCCTGCGGAACCTGCACTCGCTGGACGGCGGCCCGGACGCGGTCGAGTACGTCGTGCCCGACAGCTCCGAGGTGCCCGACGAGATCATGGGCGAGGCGGAGCAGACGCTGCTCTCCCACGCGCTGACGGCTGCCTGCGCACCCGACCCGGCCGCCCGCCGCGACCAGCGCGCCGCCCAGCCGAACGTGCTGGGCTGGGCCACCTGGTACCTCACCACCTGGGGCGGCAAGACCAAGACCCAGCTGTCGGCCGAGCTGGTCACCTCGGTGCGGAACATGAACGTGCACGCCGACCGCGCCGAGCGCGCCCTCAAGGAGCGGCTGACCGAGCTGGTCGGTTGACCTCCCGGAACCGGGCCCCGGGTCGTGCTGATCGAGATCCCCCCGCTGTCCCGGGGCGGGTTCGGCCGGTCGCACGGCCCCCTGGCGACGGCGCCGGTGGGCAGGTCGCAGCATCGGGGTCACCCCAACGGAGGGGCTCGGCTGAATCGCGGGGACGAGTGGTCGATATCAAGATCGTGACCAATGGCATCGGGCAGGCAGTTGCCGCCGGTGATGAGTTGGTGGTGGCGTCCCCGGTTCGTCGGATGTGGCGTGTCCTGGTCCCGGCGCTGACCCTCTGGGCATTGGTCATCGCGATGAAGCCGGTGCTCGACGCCCGCCTGGCAGAGCAGCCGGCCTTCATCCCTGTCGTGGTCGCGCTGGTCTGTTGTCTCAACACGCTCAGCGCCATGCTGCTGGTGGGGCAGTTCCGGCACAGCGGGGAACCGCGGGCGCTCGCCCTGGCCTGCGCGTACGTCTTCTCGCTCGTCATCATGGTGGGTTGGGCGGCCGCCTTCCCCGGTGTCCTCGGTTCGCCTGCGCCGCTCGGGGCCGTGCCGTCAACGGCACCGTGGCTCTGGGCGGTCTGGCACACAGGCTTTCCGGCCCTGCTGGCCGGCGCGCTCCTGCCGTGGCGCCCGGCGTGGGAGGGGCCGGTCGCGGCCGGCCGACGGCGCGTGCTGGCCTGGACGACGGTGGCCGGGATGATGGTCGCCAGCGCTCTGGTCGTCTCGGCTGTGGTGGTCGTGGCCCCTCATCTGCCCGTCATCATCGAGGGCACGGACATCCGACCCCTGACGCGCGTGGCCTTGCCCATCATGCTGCCCATCGTGTTCCTGGCCACGGTGGTGACCATCGTCGGGTCCTGGCGCCGCTCGGGCTTGGAGCGGTGGGCAGGTCTTGCGGCCGCCGCGTCGCTGGCGGACATCGTGCTGACCTCCGTCGCCGCCACGCGGTTCAGCGTGGGTTGGTACGCCGGACGCACGCTGACCGTCGTGTCCGCCGCCGTCGTGCTGGTCGCGCTGCTCGGCGAGTTCGGCCGCATCCGGCACCGGCTGGCCCTCGAGGGTGACCGGCTGCGCATGGCGTTGGCTGCCACGGAGCAGCTGGAGCGCCTCCAGCACACCCTGCTGGGACACATGCCCGACGGCGTGCTCATGCACGACCGCACCGGCACCCTCGTGGCCAGCAACGTGGCCGCGCAGAGCCTGCTGGGGGTCAGCGCCGATCAGCTCAGCGGCCGTGCGGCCCTCGACCCGCGCTCGAGGCGGGTGCTGCCCGACGGCAGGCCCTGGGACGAGAGCAACAACCCGACCATGACGACGCTGCGGACGGGCGTCGAGGAGCGGGACAAGATCGTGGGCGTGCAGACCGGCGACGGCCAGCCGCGGTGGCTGTCGGTCAACACCGCGGTGGTGTGCGATCCGTCGGGGTCGATCGACTTCGTGGTCTCCTCGATGAACGACGTCACCGGCCGGCACGCGGCCAGGCTGGCCGGCGCTCGGGAGCGGCGGGACCGGCGCGCCCGCATCCAGCAGGTGCTGGACGACGGCGGGCCGACGATGGTGTTCCAGCCGATCGTCGAGCTGGCCACGGGTAGGTCGGTGGGTGCCGAGGCGTTGGCACGGTTCCCGGTCCAGCCGGACCGCGCACCCGAGGAATGGTTCGCCGACGCCGTCGACGTCGGCCTCGGCGTGGAGCTCGAGCTGGCAGCCATCCGGGCAGCTGTGGCGCAGCTGGACGCCCTGCCCGCCGGCACCTACCTGTCGGTCAATGCTGGACCGGACACCGTCGTCTCGCCGCAGCTGCACCAGCTCCTGAGCTCAGCACCGGGGAACCGTCTGGTCGTCGAACTGACCGAGCACATCGCGGTGGCGGACTACGCCGCGCTCACGGAGGCTCTCGACGCGCTGCGGTGCCGGGGCGTGCGGCTGGCAGTCGACGACGCCGGCTCCGGCTTCTCGTCGCTGCGGCACATCCTCAACCTGAAGCCGGACATCATCAAGCTGGATCGGGCGCTGGTGGAAGCCATCGACACCGACCCAGCACGCAGGGCGCTGGCCGGGTCACTGCTGACGTTCGCCAATGAGATCGGCGCCCAGGTCATCGCCGAGGGGATCGAGAAGCTGCGTGAGCAGACGGTCCTCCGCCGTCTGGGCGTCCGCTATGGGCAGGGCTTCCACCTCGGGCGCCCCGGGCCGATGCCCCTGGCGGACGGGCCGGCGCTCCACCGGGTGCGGCTGTTCGCCGTCAACGACGGACAGCCGTTCGCCCCGCCGCCGGTGACCCTCACGCCGCCGTCTCCACGGTGAGCCGCTCGGCTTGCGGCCGGGCCCCGTCCGGAGGCATCAGCTGTCCAGCCCGGCGCAGTGGGAACGGCCGACCCGTTCCACTTCAATCGACCGTCTGCGGTGTCGATAGGTCCTATGGACACCGAGAGCCGGGAGCGAAAGCTGATGACTGCCTTGACCGATCTGCGGCCGCAACAGGTCGTGCCCGGTGCACCGATCCTGCTGGTCGACGACGAGCAGGCGATCCTCGATGGCCTGCGCCGCCAGCTGCGCAGGAAGTTCACCGTGCACACCGCTGCAGGGGGTGCCGAGGCCCTGGCACTCCTCGAGTCCGAACCGGTGGCCGTGGTGGTCTCGGACATGCGGATGCCCCAGATGAGCGGCGCCACCTTCCTGTCGACGGTGCGGGCGCTCTACCCCGACGTCGTCCGGATCCTTCTGACCGGCCAGGCGGACACCCAGGCCGCCATCGCGGCCGTCAACGAGGGGCAGATCTACCGCTTCCTGACCAAGCCCTGCCCCCCGGACGTCCTGCTCGAGGAGATCGGCAGCGCAGTCGAGCTGAACCGGCTGGTCACCGTCGAACGGGAGCTGCTCAGCACCACCCTCCGCCGGACCGTGGAGGCGCTCACCACCACCCTGTCGTTGGCTCAGCCGCTGGCTTTCGCGCGGGCGCTGCGGATGGCCCGGGTGGTCACCGAGCTGGCGCAGGCCCTGGAGCTCGATGACCCGTGGGAGGTGGAGGTGACGGCGATGCTGGCGCAGCTGGGCGCGGTCACGTTGCCGTCGACGGTGCTGGAGAAGCTGGATTCCGGGCGCCCGCTGGATGAGGACGAGCGGAGCATGGCGGCCCGCGTTCCGGCCGTCAGCCGCGACCTGGTGGCCGTCATCCCACGGCTGGAGACGGTTGCCGCGGCGATCGGCTGGCAAACGGCCCGCTACGACGGGAGGGGATCAGCGGCCGGCGTGCCGGCCGGTGAGGACCTTCCGCTGGCGGCGCGGATGCTGCGCCTTGCCACGGACTTCGAGACCGGCCTGTCCCAGCGTGCGGCACTGCAGGACACGATCAACGCGCTGCGCGCCGACGCCGGTGCCTACGACCCCCGCCTCCTCGACGCCCTGATCGGCTGCCACGAGCTGACCGAGCTCGAGGCGCCGCCCCGCGAGATCCGGGTGCACGAGCTCGAGGAGGGCATGGTCGTGTTCGACGACATCCTGACGACGGAAGGGGTGCTGCTGATCGGCCGCGGCACGGTGGTCAAGGACTCCCTCATCCAGCGACTGGAGAACTACAGCGATCAGGGCCGGGCCAGCGCTGTCCTCCGGGTGACGGGCTGAGCCGTTGCTGCCGGATCCCGCCACCACCGGCGCAACCAGCGCTGATGCCCAGGTCGTCACCCTGACCCAGTTGCAGGCCGTTCTGGATACTGCCGGGGATGCGTTCGTCGGCATGGCGACCGACGAGACCATCGTCGGCTGGAACACCGGCGCGGAAGAACTGCTCGGCTGGACGACGGCGGAGGTCACCGGTCGGCCGCTCATCGACACCATCATCCCGCCGCAGCACCGCGACAGCTATGGCCGCGGCCTGCGTGAGCTGCGCTCCACCGGAGAGGCAGGGCTGCCGCCGGGACCGGTGGAGATCACCACGATGCACCGCGACGGGCGCGAGATCTGCGTGGAGGCCAGAGTCGGCCGCGTCCGGACGGGCACCGAGTGGCGGTACCACGCCTTCCTGCGCGACATCACCGGACGCCTCGCCGTGGAGCACTCACTCGCCCGGGCGGAGGAGTGGCACCGCCTGCTCGCCGAGAACAGCGGCGACCTGATCACCCGGCATTCTCCCGACGGCCGGCTCTTCTACGCCTCCGAGGCCTGCCACGAGTTCCTCGGTTTCACCGCGGAGGAACTGATCGCCCAGGAACCGTGGGACATCGTGCACCCCGAGGATGCAGCGCAGTTCGGTGGTGTGGACGGAGCCTCGTTCCCGCTGCCGGCCGGCCGGGAGCTCACCTTCCGTGTGCGTCACCGCGATGGTCGCTGGGTGTTGATGGAGGCGGTGGCCTCCGCGCTCCGGGACGAGGCAGGCGTCCTGGAGGAGATCCAGGTCTTCTCCCGCAACGTCACCGATCGCCGCGCGCGGGAGGCCCGCTTCCAGGAGGAGTCGAAACTGGAATCGCTCGGTCGGCTGTCGGCCGGCCTGGCGCACGAGATCAACTCCCCGATCCAGTTCGTGGGCGACAACGCCCGCTTCCTGGCGGAGGCCTACCAGGACCTGATCAGGATCGTGCTGTTCTACCGGGGGCTGCTGGCCTCCACCGACCCCCTCGCATGGGAGGAGCGGCGGGCACAGATACGGCAGGCGGAGGAAGGCATCGAGTTCGACTACCTGCAGACCGAGATCCCCAGCGCCGTCGAGCAGACCCTCCACGGCATCGAGCGCGTCTCGACGATCGTGCGGGCGATGAAGAGGTTCAGCCACCCCGGGCACGACGAGCAGGAGCCTGCTGACCTGAACGAGGCCATCGAGGCCACCGCCACCGTGACGCGCCACCAGGTGAACAGCGTCGCTGACCTGTGCCTCGAGCTGGCCGAGCTGCCTCCGGTCCGGTGCAACATCGCCGATCTGAACCAGGTCTTCCTCAACCTGATCGTCAACGCCGCCGACGCCATCGCCGACACCGGGGAGCCCGGCGTCATCACCGTCGCCACGGCGCTCGACGGCGACCACGTCACCATCGCCATCACGGACACCGGGGGAGGCATACCCGACGACGTCCGCTCGAAGATCTTCGACCCCTTCTTCACCACCAAGGACGTCGGCAAGGGAAGTGGGCAGGGTCTACCGCTGGTCCACGCCGTCATCCACGAAGGCCATGGCGGCACTCTCGCAGTGGACTCCACCGTCGGCTCCGGGAGCACGTTCACGATCCGGCTTCCCCTCGATGGCAGAGCTGACGCCCCTGGCACGACTCCCGGGCGGCTGCCGATGGGCAACAGCGCGACGAACAGCGTGGCTGACGTCCCGGAGGCCGCGACCGTCGTCGAGGACGCACTCCCGTCGGTGTGCAGGTCGCCACGCGGGGCCACCGACCGGAGCCGAACCGCGTCGGGTACCTGACGGCGGGCACGTCGAGCGCCCCCGGTCCGGTGAGCAGCCGGTCGGCGCGGTCCCGTGCCCCCACCACCGCGGACGGTTCGACGACGTCGACGGACGGCAGGCGGCGCGACCAGACCGCCCGTTCCGGCCCGCGCCGCCGGCCAGGGGCTCTGGACCGCCGCCGCGCAGCTCCAGACCACCACGCCCGGCGTCGCCTCGGGCAAGCACCCGCGTCAGCACCCCGTGGGGCACCGGG
>JAOPWO010000310.1 GCA_025965635.1 Modestobacter sp.
TACCGGACCTACCCGTACATCCTCACCATCGTCGACGAGCTGGCGGACCTGATGATGGTCGCCCCGCGCGACGTCGAGGAGTCGATCGTCCGGATCACCCAGAAGGCGCGCGCCGCCGGCATCCACCTGGTGCTGGCCACCCAGCGGCCCAGCGTCGACGTCGTCACCGGCCTGATCAAGGCCAACGTGCCCTCCCGGCTGGCCTTCTCCACCTCGAGCCTCACCGACAGCCGGGTCATCCTCGACCAGCCCGGCGCGGAGAAACTGATCGGCATGGGTGACGCCCTCTTCATGCCGATCGGCGCGGGCAAGCCGGTCCGCGTCCAGGGGGCCTACGTCTCCGACACCGAGATCGAGGCGGTCGTCGAGTTCACCAAGCGGCAGGCCGAGCCCGACTACCGCGAGGAGGTCTTCACCGCCGCGGCGGGTGAGAAGAAGGAGGTCGACGAGGACGTCGGCGCAGACCTCGAGCTGCTCGTGCAGGCCATCGAGCTCGTCGTCACCAGCCAGTTCGGCTCGACCTCGATGCTGCAGCGCAAGCTGCGGGTCGGCTTCGCCAAGGCCGGCCGGCTGTTGGACCTGATGGAGAGCCGCGGGATCGTCGGCCCGTCGGAGGGCTCCAAGGCGCGCGACGTGCTCATCAAGCCCGACGAGCTCGAGTCGGTGCTGTTCATCCTGCGCGGCGGCGGCGGAAGCTGAGAAGGAGCCCCCGCCACCCGCGAGCTCGCGGCGGGACCGTGCGGGAGGGGGCGGGGCTGTGACACAGGTCTGGCCTGCGTACCCGGTGCCGGGCGCTCCGGCGCCTAGGATGGGGCGGTGCCAGCTCCGCCCAGCCCCGTTCCCTCCCCTCGCGGGCAGTCCTCTGGCGACCCGGACGTGATCCCGCCCGCCCCCCGCCGGGTCGCGGTGGTGACGATGGGCTGCGCCCGCAACGAGGTCGACTCCGAGGTGCTGGCCGGCCGGCTGGCCGGTGAGGGGTACGAACTGGTCGAGGACGCCGACGGCGCCGACGCCGTGCTGGTCAACACCTGCGGCTTCATCGACAGCGCCAAGAAGGACTCCGTCGACGCGATCCTGGCCGCCGGTGACTCCGGCGCGCGGGTGGTCGCGGTGGGCTGCATGGCCGAGCGCTACGGGTCCGAGCTCGCCGGCGCCCTGCCCGAGGCCACCGTCCTCGGGTTCGACGACTACGCCGCGATCGGCGACCGGCTCGACGACGTGCTCTCCGGTCGCCCGCTGGTGCCGCACACCCCGCGGGACCGGCGCACCCTGCTCCCGATCAGCCCGGTGCAGCGCACCGCTGCCGCCGCCGAGGCACCGGCTCTCCCCGGGCACGACTGGCTCAAGCGGCGCCGGCTGGCCAGCGGGCCGTCCGCGGCGCTGAAGCTGGCATCGGGCTGCGACCGCCGGTGCGCCTTCTGCGCCATCCCCACCTTCCGCGGCGCCTTCGTGTCCCGCCCGCAGGCCGAGGTGCTGGGCGAGGCGCAGTGGCTGGCCGGCCAGGGCGTCACCGAACTGGTGCTGGTCAGCGAGAACTCGACGTCCTACGGCAAGGACGCCGGCGACCTGCGGTCGCTGGAGAAGCTGCTGCCCGAGCTCACCGCCGTCCCCGGCATCGCGCGCGTGCGGGTGGCCTACCTGCAGCCGGCCGAGCTGCGCCCCGGCCTGCTCGAGGTCATCGCCACGACGCCGGGCATCGCCCCCTACTTCGACCTGTCCTTCCAGCACTCCTCGCCGTCCCTGCTGCGTCGCATGCGGCGCTTCGGCGGTACCGCCGACTTCCTCGGGATCATCGAGCGCGCCCGCGCGCTCGCTCCCGCCGCCGGCTTCCGGACCAACGTCATCCTGGGCTTCCCCGGCGAGACCGAGGACGACGTCGCCGAGCTCGAGCGCTTCCTCACCGAGGGGCGCCTGGACGCCGTCGGCGTCTTCGGCTACTCCGACGAGGAGGGCACCGAGGCCGTGGGGCTGCCCGGCAAGATCGACCAGGCCGAGATCGACGCCCGGGTCCGTCGGATCACCGACCTGGTCGAGCAGCTCACCGCGCAGCGCGCCGAGGAGCGCATCGGCGAACGGGTGGAGGTGCTGCTGACCGAGGACCTGTCCGCCGAGGAGGGGCCAGGCACCTGGACCGGCCATGCGGCCCACCAGGACCCCGACGCCGACGGCACGACGCTGGTCACCGGGGTCCCGGCCGACGCGCTGCCCGGCCGGCTGCTGACCGCCGAGGTCACCGGCACCGTGGGCGTGGACCTGCTGGCCGGCGCCTTGGTCCCGGTGCTCGCCCCCGCGGGGCGCTGAGCCGCATGAGCGCGGTCGTACCGGACCCGGCGGCCACCCCGCCGCAGACCGTGCGCCTGGTCAACCTGCCCAACGCGTTGACCGTCCTGCGGCTGCTGGTGGTGCCGGTCTTCGCCTGGCTGCTGGTGTCCGGAGACGGTACGGACGAGGGCCGGCGGGGCTGGGCCACCCTGTTCTTCGCCCTGGCCATCATCACCGACCGCTACGACGGCATGATCGCCCGCAGGCGCAACCAGGTGACCGAGTTCGGCAAGCTCGCCGACCCGATCGCCGACAAGGCGCTGACCGGGACGGCGCTGATCGGGCTGTCGGTCCTGCACCTGCTGCCCTGGTGGGTGACGCTGACCATCCTGGTGCGCGAGGTGGGCGTGACCCTGCTGCGTTTCTGGGTCATCCGGCACGGCGTCATCGCCGCCAGCCGCGGCGGGAAGATCAAGACAGTCCTGCAGGCGCTGGCGATCGGCCTGTACATCCTGCCGCTGAGCGGTGTGCTGGCCTCGGCCCGCTGGTGGGTGATGGCGGTGGCCCTCGTGCTCACCGTCGTCACCGGGATCGACTACGTCTACCGGGCGCTCACCCTGCGCCGGACCAGCGCCCGGGCCATGCGGGCAGCCGCGGCCCGACGGGCCGAGAAGGGCCCCTCGGCCGGCGACGCCCGGACCGACACGGCGGCCTGACCGTGGCCGCCGCCGGGAGCAGCGCCGCGGCCGAGCAGGTGCACGCAGCGCTGCTGGCCCGGGGGGAGACCGTCGCCGCGGCCGAGTCCCTCACCGCCGGCCTGTTCTGCGCCACTGTCGCGTCGGTGCCCGGCGCCAGCCGGACGCTGCGCGGTGGCGCCGTGGTCTACGCCACCGACCTCAAGGCGACGCTGGCCGGGGTGGACCCCCAGCTGCTGGCCCGGCACGGTCCGGTCAGCGAGCCGACAGCAGCTGCCCTGGCCGAGGGCATCCGGATCCGGTGCGGGGCCACCTGGGGCGTGGGCCTCACCGGGGTCGCCGGGCCCGACCCGGTCGACGGGCAGGGCCCCGGGCGCGTGTACCTGGGGCTGAGCGACGGGGCGTCGACCGAGGTCGTCCGGCTGGACCTGCCCGGCGACCGGGCGGCGGTGCGCTCCCGAGCCGTCGAGGCCGCGCTGGCGGTCCTGCTGGAACGGCTGACGGGCGGGAACGGCCAGCACCGGGACGGTGTTACGCCATGAGCGGACGCGCCACCGCCCGCACGGCCGGAGACCTGCCCGCCGCGTACGGTGAGCACGACACGGACAGGGACAGGAGACGGCCATGACGCTGCTGCGGACCCAGCTCGGGAACACCCTGCGCGGTCACCGGCTGCGCCAGCGCCGCACGCTGCGCGACGTCTCGGGCGCGGCACGGGTCAGCCTGGGGTACCTCTCGGAGGTCGAGCGCGGCCAGAAGGAAGCGTCCTCCGAGCTGCTCGCCTCGATCTGCGACGCCCTGGACGTCGAGCTCGCCGACCTGCTGGCCGAGGTCAGCCTGGAACTGCGCCTCAGCGACCCGGCCCGGCAGCCGGTTCGCCGCGTCGCCGGGGGCGAGCGGGTGGTCCGCGAGGCCACCCTCGACCGGCCGGACCGTGCGGCGACTGGGCTCAGCCAGCCTCATCTCGAGGCTCACCTCGGCCAGCAGGTCGGCGAGCTCGACGTCGAGGGCGTCGCAGA
>JAOPWO010000330.1 GCA_025965635.1 Modestobacter sp.
TTTCCCGAAACGGGGTCACAGCCCAGCTGTGGCCCCGTTTCGTGCGTTCCGGACCGGATGCCCGAGAGCTGGAGCTCGAGGGCGCGTGTCCGGGCTGACCGGATGTGCCGGGGCCGGCACGGGCTCAGCGGCGGCGGTCGGGCGGTGCGGTCGTCGCGCCCACGTTGTCGGCGAGCCAGGCGTTGAGCGCCGTCAGCTGGCGCCAGCAGTCCCGGACCCGGTCCAGCGCCTCACGCTCGTGGAGCCAGTCCGCCGGCTCCCAGCCCCGGGTCGCGTGCAGCGACCTGTGCCGGAGCAGGTCGATGCGCTCGTGGTCGGCGGGGTAGCCGCGGGGGGCGCGCACCAGGCGGTCCCCGTCGATCGACCAGCCGGCCGCTCGGAGGCGGGCCACCTCAGCGACCAGCCGGGGCCCCTGCACGTCGTCGGCGACCGCCCGCCGGTACCGCTCCACCTGGTCGGGTTGCAGTCGCCAGCACCCACCGGAGACTGCCAGGCCGTCGGCGGACACCTGCACGTACACGGAGCCGACGCCGGTGCCGTCCTGGTGCAGAACTGCGCCCTGGTGGGTCTTGTAGGGCGTCTTGTCCTTGCTGAAGCGCACGTCCCGGTAGGGGCGGAACACCTTCGGGGTGCCGAACTCCGGGGCGAGTTCCTCCACCAGGGCCGACAACGGGCCGCGCACCGCCGTCTCGTACCGGGCGCGGTTCGCCGACCAGTAGGTCCGGCTGTTGTCGGCCTCGAGGCCCTCGTAGAAGACCAGCCCCTCGTCGGGGACGCCGGCGAAGCTCATCGGGCACCTCCGGCACGGTCCGGGTCGGTCGGCGGCGGGTCACGCAACAGCGTCTGCCAGCGGAGCTCCCGGATGGTGGACGTCCCGGTGTCGAGGGTGCGGGTCCAGGCGTCCTGCGCCCATCCCGTGCTCTCCAGGAAGCCGGCCGTGACCCGGTCGGCCTCGGGCAGCCACATCACCAGACGCCCCGTCCCGTCGGCCCGGGCGAGGTCGGCGACGGCCGCGATGAGCCGGCTGCCGTGTCCGCGGCGGCCCCACCGCGGTTCCACCAGCAGAGCGCCGACCTCGGTGGTCGGTCCCTCGGCGGATGTGGCCTCGTCCGGGCCCAGCTCGTCCGGGCCCAGCTCGGCCGGGCCGAACGCGGCGAAGCCGACCAGCGTGCCGGCGTCCTCGGCGACCAGCACCGCGTGCCCCGGCGTGGGTGGCAGGGTGATGGCCTGCCGCCACGACGACGCGGCCGCGACGTCGTCCCACTCGTCGAGAACGGCCGCCGGCAGCAGGCTGCGGTACGCGGTACGCCACGTGACGAGCTGCGCCCGGGCGATGAGCTCGGCGTCGGCCGGGACGGCGAGCCGTACGGAGGCCTCGGCCCGGCCGGTCAGGCCGGGGCGCAGCGGGGGCAGGTCCACCCCGGCAGCGTAGGCGGACGCGCCATGGGCCACGGCTGCGGCGCAGGTGGGCCTCGACCGGAGCGGAGGCGGAGCCGGGGGGCGGCTGTCGTACCCCCACGGCACCATGCGGGGTGTGCACACCCCCGTCGAGCGGCTACCGGCCGCACTCGCCCGGCGTATCGCGCTGGCCGCGCAGGGGTTCGCGGGTCCGCGGGGCACCGGGCCGGTGGGCGTCCGGCAGTTGTCCCGGACGGTCGACCGGCTGGCCGTCGTGCAGATCGACTCGGTCAACGTGCTGTCGCGCTCGCACTACCTGCCCGCGTTCAGCCGGCTGGGCCCCTACCCCCGCGCTGCCCTCGACGGGTTGTCCAACGCTCGGCATGACGTCTTCGAGTACTGGGCCCACGAGGCGTCCTTCCTCCCCGTGCGTCTGCAGCCGAGCCTCCGCTGGCGGATGGCGGCGGCAGAGCAGCACGCGTGGGGCACCATGGTGCGGCTGCAGCGGGAGCGACCCGAGTACGTCAGCGAGGTGCTCGACCGGGTACGCGAGGGCGGTCCGGTCAGGGCCAGCCAGCTGATCGAGCAGCGCCCCGACCGGCCCGGCTCCATGTGGAACTGGCACGCCGGCAAGGTGGCGCTGGAGTGGTTGTTCTTCACCGGTGCGATCACCGCGCGCGGCCGCACGGCAGGCTTCGAGCGGGTCTACGACCTGACCGAGCGGGTGCTCCCGCCCGACGTCGTGCAGGCGCCCACACCCGACCGGGCCGACGCCGTACGGGAGCTGGTCCGCACCGCCGCCCGCGCACTGGGGGTGGCGACCGAGACCGATCTGCGCGACTACTTCCGGCTGCCCCCGGGCGACGCCCGGGCAGCGGTCGCCGAGCTCGCGGAGGGCGGCGAGCTGGTGCCCGTCGAGGTGGTCGGCTGGGGTCGGCCGGCGTGGCTCGACCCGCAGGCGCGCCGCCCCCGCTGGATCCGGGCCCGGGCGCTGCTGACGCCGTTCGACTCGCTGGTCTGGGAGCGCCCGCGGGTCGAGCGCATCTTCGGCTTCCGCTACCGCCTGGAGATCTACACGCCGGCGGCCAGACGGGTGCACGGCTACTACGTGCTGCCCTTCCTGCTCGGCGACCGGCTGGTCGGCCGGGTCGACCTCAAGGCGGACCGGCAGGCCGGGGTGCTGCGCGTGCAGGCCGCGTTCGCCGAGCCGGGGGTGGACGTCGCGCTCGTCGCCGCCGAGCTGGCTGACGAGCTGCGGCTGATGGCCGCCTGGATGGAGCTCGATGAGGTCGCCGTCGTCGACCGGGGCGACCTGGCTCAGCACCTCACGGCGGCTGTCGCCGGTCGGGCGCCGGGCCGCCGCGAGGCGTGACGGTGGTCACCGGACCGAGGGTGCGGCGGCCGAGCGGACACCGGTGACGTCCGGCGTCAGGGCGCCGTCGGCCGGCGGTCCAGCCGGGCCAGCCGCCGGACGACGGCCAACCCGGCGGGAGTTCCCGGCCACTGCCGTTCCAGCGCCGCGTCGCCCGCCCGGCGCACCACCGAGCGCAGCACCCACACCACGAGGACGGCGTCGTCCGCGTACCCGACCACCGGCAGCACGTCGGGGACCAGGTCGATCGGGGAGACCAGGTAGGCCAGCAGCAGCCACAGCCGGATCCGGACCGAGGGCGGCAGGCTGCGGTCGGCAGCGAGCCGGCGCACCAGGCGCAGCACGTCGGGCAGCAGCCGCAGGGCCTCGCGCACCGTCAGGTCGTCGGGTCGCCGCAGCCACAGCAGCCCGAGCAGCAACAGCCAGACCACGACCACGCCACCGGCGACCGCGCCCAGCACGGGCAGAGCGGTCCGGAGCGCGTCCACCCGGGCAGCATGGACCAGCAGCAGGACGGCTGGGCCGGGAGGTGCGGTGTGCAGCAGACGACACCGGCGGACCGGCGAGTCGGCCCCGGGGCCTGCGTAGGCTCGCGGGTGTGCCAGCAATCGCCCTACTGAGGGTGCGAGTCGTCGCACAGACGCAGTTCACCCCGCCGGACGACGTGCCCTGGGAGACCGACGCCGACGGCGGCCAGGCGCTGGCCGAGTTCGCCGGCCGGGCCTGCTACCAGTCCTGGGACAAGCCCAACCCGGCGACCGCCACGAACGAGGGCTACCTGAGGCACATCCTCGAGGTGGGCCACCTCTCGGTGCTCGAGCACGGCACCGTGAGCATGTACCTCACCGGGGTGTCCCGGTCGATGACCCACGAGCTGGTCCGGCACCGGCACCCCTCCGACAGCCAGCGCTCCCAACGCTACGTCCCCGAGCGGGACGCTGCGGTCGTGGAGCCCGGCGTCATCGCCGAGGACCCGGTCCTGCACGAGAAGTTCCTCGCCGCTACCCAGGCCGCGGTGGCCGCCTACGACGACCTGCTCGAGGGGCTGGAGAAGCGCTTCGCCGACGTCCCCAACGCGACCTTGCGCCGCAAGCAGGCCCGGCAGGCCGCCCGGGCGGTGCTGCCCAACGCCACCGAGACCCGCATCGTGGTCACCGGCAACTACCGCGCCTGGCGGCACTTCGTCGCGATGCGCGCCAGCGAGCACGCCGACGTGGAGATCCGCGAACTCGCGGTGGCGTGCCTGCGCGAGCTGCAGCGGGTCGCCGGCAACGTCTTCGGCGACTTCCGGATCAGCGAACTGGCCGACGGCACGCACGTCGCGGCCAGCCCCCTCGTCGCCGAGGGCTGACCACCTCCCACCCGACCCGTTCCACCCACCACCGCGACGAGGAGTCGACATGGCTGAGGTCGCCGTCCAGCAGCACAGCGTCGGCGTGGACCTGCCCCCGCAGGTCGACGCGCAGTACGAGGACCTGCTCCGCCGGGTCCTGGAAACCGGCCGCCCCAAGTCCGACCGCACCGGCACCGGCACCGTGAGCCTGTTCGGGGAGCGGCTGCGCTACGACCTGTCCGCCGGGTTCCCGCTGGTGACGACCAAGTCGGTGCACTTCCGGTCGATCGCCTACGAGCTGCTGTGGTTCCTGCGCGGTGAGGGCAACGTCGGCTGGCTGAAGGAGCGCGGCGTCTCCATCTGGGACGAGTGGGCGGCCGAGGACGGCAGCCTCGGCCCGGTCTACGGCGTCCAGTGGCGGTCCTGGCCCACGCCCGACGGCGGGTCGATCGACCAGCTCGCCGGCGTCCTGGACACCCTGCGCACCGATCCGGACTCCCGCCGGATGGTGGTCTCGGCGTGGAACGTGGCCGCTCTGCCGGAGATGGCCCTGGCACCCTGCCACGCGTTGTTCCAGTTCCACGTCAACGACGGCAAGCTCTCCTGCCAGCTCTACCAGCGCAGCGCCGACCTCTTCCTCGGCGTCCCGTTCAACATCGCCAGCTACGCCCTGCTCACCCGGATGGTCGCGCAGCAGGTCGGCCTGCAGGCGGGGGACCTCATCTGGGTGGGGGGCGACTGCCACATCTACACCAACCACCTGCCGCAGGTGCGCGAGCAGCTCTCCCGCGAGGTGCTGCCCTTCCCGCAGCTGACCCTGGACCGGGCACCGTCCCTGTTCGAGTACGCCTACGAGGACCTGCACCTGGTCGGCTACCGGCACCACCCGGCCATCCGCGGTGCGGTGGCCGTCTGACCGGGCCGGCGCGGTCGGTGAGCATGCACAGCGCGCTCCGGATGGTCTGGGCGCAGGCCGACGGCGGCGTCATCGGCGCGGACGGCGCCCTGCCCTGGCACCTGCCCGAGGACCTGCGGCTCTTCCGCGCGCTGACCCTCGGCTCGACCGTGGTCATGGGCCGGCGCACCTGGGAGTCGCTGCCACCGAGGTTCCGGCCGCTGCCCGGCCGGCGCAACGTGGTGCTCAGCTCCACGCTGGACCCCGCCGGGACCGGCGCCGAGGTGGTCCGGTCCGTGGACGACGTGCTGGCGCTGGGCACCGACCTCTGGGTGATCGGTGGCGGTGCGCTGTACGGGGCGCTCCTGCCGCACGCGGACGAGGTCGTGGTCACCGAGGTCCGGGCCCGGCTGCCGGGCGACACGTGGGCTCCGCAGCTGGGCGCCGAGTGGCGCCGCGCCCGGCGCTTCCCGGCCGAGGGATGGCTGTCCTCCTCCTCGGCGGACCTGGCGTTCGCCGTTTCCCTGTGGACGCGGGCAGCGGCATCGCCGAGCGACACCCGTGCGGTGCTGATCGACGTCCTGTCCGCAGCGACGACCGAGCAGCGCGGTCCGGGCGGCGCCGGGACGGGTCGGTAGATTCGTGTCATGACGTCCGACCCCGCCCGGCCCTTCGGGCGTGTGCTCACCGCGATGGTCACCCCCTTTGCCGAGGACGGGTCCATCGACCTGGCCGGTGCCCAGGAGCTGGCGGCGCACCTGGTCGACCGGCAGGCGCACGACGGTCTGGTGGTCTTCGGGACGACGGGGGAGTCGCCCACCGTCAGCGACGGCGAGCAGCACGCCGTCCTCGAGGTCGTGCTCGACGCCGTCGGTGACCGGGCGACGGTGATCGCCGGCGTCGGCACCAACGACACGGCGCACTCGATCGAGAAGGCGCGCACCGCCGCGCGACTGGGCGCCCACGGGTTGCTGGTCGTCACCCCGTACTACAACAAGCCGCCCCAGGCCGGCCTGCTGCGGCACTTCACCGCCGTCGCGGACGCCACCGACCTGCCGGTGATGCTCTACGACATCCCGCCGCGGTCGGTGGTGCCGATCGAGGTGGAGACCCTCGTCCGCGCGGCCGAGCACCCGAACATCGTCGCGGTGAAGGACGCCAAGGGAGACCTCGGCGCCGTCATGTGGACCATGGCGCGCACCGACCTGGCCTACTACAGCGGCGAGGACATGCTCAACCTGCCGCTGCTGGCGATCGGGGCGGTGGGCGTGGTCAGCGTCGTCGGGCACGTGGTGGGGCCGCGGCTGGCCGAGCTCATCGCCGCCGTCGAGTCCGGTGACCTCGGCAGGGCCCGCACGGTCAACGAGAGCCTGCTGCCGGTCTACACCGGCATCTTCCGCACCCAGGGCACGATCATGGTGAAGGCGGCGCTCCGCGAGCAGGGGCTGCCCGCCGGGCCGGTCCGGCCACCACTGGTCGACGCGACCCCTGAGCAGGTGGAGCAGCTGCGCGCCGACCTCACCGCCGGAGGTGTCGCCCTGTGACCTCGAGTGCCGCCCAGCTGAACCCGCAGCCGCACCTGTCGCTCTCCCGGCCGCCGCCGCTGCCGGCCGGCGGCCTGCGGGTCATGGCGCTGGGCGGGCTGGGGGAGATCGGCCGCAACATGGCCGTGCTGGAGTTCGCCGGCCAGCTGCTCATCATCGACTGCGGGGTGCTGTTCCCGGAGGCGGAGCAGCCCGGCGTGGACCTGATCCTCCCCGACTTCGGGGTCATCGAGCACCGCCTGGACGACGTCGCCGCTGTCGTCCTCACCCACGGGCACGAGGACCACATCGGCGCGATCCCGTACCTGCTGCGGCTGCGCGCCGACATCCCGCTGGTCGGCTCGCGGTTCACCCTGGCGCTGGTCACGGCCAAGCTGCGTGAGCACCGGATCGACCCGGTGCTGGTCGAGGTGGCGGCCGGCGACCACCACCGCGCCGGGCCGTTCGCGTGTGAGTTCATCAGCGTCAACCACTCCATCCCCGACGCGCTCGCCGTGGCCGTGCACACCCCGGCCGGCACCCTGGTGCACACCGGCGACTTCAAGATGGACCAGCTCCCGCTGGACGGCGTCCTCACCGACCTCGGCGCGTTCGCCCGGCTCGGCGTCGCCGGCATCGACCTGCTGCTGGCCGACTCGACCAACGCCGAGGTGCCCGGCTTCGTCACCTCCGAGCGGAACATCGGCCCGGTGCTCGACTCGGTCTTCGAGCGGGCCACCCAGCGGCTGATCGTCTCCAGCTTCGCCAGCCACGTGCACCGCATCCAGCAGGTGCTCGACTGCGCCGTCAAGCACGGCCGCAAGGTCGCGCTGGTCGGCCGGTCGATTGTGCGGAACATGGGGGTCGCGCAGGACCTCGGCCTGCTGCACGTCGCCCCGGGCCTGATGGTCAAGCTGGACGAGGCGACCGCCATGCCGCCGGAGCAGGTGGTGCTGATCAGCACCGGGTCGCAGGGCGAGCCGCTGTCCGCGCTGGGCCGGATGGCCCGCGGCGAGCACCACCAGGTGACCATCG
>JAOPWO010000479.1 GCA_025965635.1 Modestobacter sp.
CCGGGGGCGGCCGCGACCCGGCCGATGCCGCCCTGCTCGCGCACCGCGACGTCCGGGACGAGGTCGCCCGGCTGCTGGCCTCCCGGGGGGCCGACCAGTTCCCCGCCGAGGCGGCCTACGCCCTGCCGTTCCCGGTGCTCTCACCGGTCGACGCCGCGGCGCTGGCGGCCACCCTCGAGGCCGGCGTCGCCGCGGCCTGGACGTGGGTGCTGGACCAGTCCGTCGAGCGCGCCACCCGGGAGTCGGCGGTGACGGTGCTCGCCGACGCCGAGGTGCGCGCGGTCGCCTGGCGCAGGCTGGCCGGGCAGACCCCCGTGACCAGCCCCTTCCCCGGCCTCCCCTGACGAAGGGCCGCGCTGCCCGCTGGAAGGACCCCCTTCTCCCCACCCTCCACGCACTCGGCTCGGGCCCCGGCACGGGGCCGATGACCTCGCGGCGGGCCCCTGCAGCGGGGCCGTCACGAGGGAGCCCTCCTACAGGGCGGCGAGGAAGGCGTCGGCGACGCCGACCGCGACGCTGCTGGACCGGCCCGACTCGACCAGCACCGCGAAGGCGACGTCACCCTGCGGGCCACCCAGGCGGTGACCCATGAACCAGCCGTGCGCGTCCGGCGGGGTGTTGCTGCCGAACTCGGCCGTGCCGGTCTTGCCGAAGACCTCCCCCCGGTCGGCGAGCCCGGTGGCGGTCCCGGAGAGGACCACCTCGCGCATCATCGGCCGGAGCTGGTCGAGCAGCCCGGCGGGCGGACCGGCGGGAACGGCTCCCGCCGGGAGGCCGCCGACCACCTCGACCGGTGCGGCCGGGGTGCCGCTGGCGATGCCTGCGGCGACCAGCGCCAGCTGCGCGGGGCTCATCAGCACCTGGCCCTGGCCGATCGCGTCAGCGGCCTTCGTCGTGCCGGTGCTGGTGGCAGGGACCTCACCGCTGAAGACGTCGACCGGCAGGTCCCAGTCGGTGCCGACCCCGTAGGAGGCGGCGGCCGCGGCCAGCGCGTCGTCGGGCAGCGTCAGGGCCTGCTGGATGAAGGTCGTGTTGCACGACTGCGCGAAGGCCTCGGTGAAGGGGACGGTGCCCAGGTCGAACTGGTCCTGGTTCTCGAACTCCCGCCCCTCCACCACGGTGGTCCCCGGGCAGGGCACCGGGGTCTGCGGGGTCAGCGTGCCGGCGGACAGCAGCGCCGTCGCCGTGATCGTCTTCATGCTCGAGCCGGGCGGGAACTGGCCGGTCAGCGCGTTGACCGGGTTGGCCGCCTCGTTGGAGCTCACGGCCAGCAGCTCGCCGGTGCCAGGCCGGACGGCCACCAGGTGGGTGGCCAGCGGCTGGGCGGCGACGGCGGCGTCCGCAGCTTCCTGCACCGCGCGCACCAGCGGCGTCTGGACCGGCGTCCCCGGGACCGGGTCCACCGACCCGACGACGGCGCCGGAGTCGTCCAGGGTCTCGTCGTCGCTGACGGCCGAGACGGCGAAACCGGGAGTGCCGGCCAGCTGGGCCTGGAAGGCACGCTGCAGGCCGGAGGAGCCGAGGACGTCGCCGGCGGCGTACTGCGGCTCGCCGTCCTCGTCGACGGACTCCTCGATCACCTCGGCGGTCGCTGTGCCCACCCGGCCCAGCAGCGCGAGGCCGAAGCGTGAGGAGGGGGCCAGCGACCGGGTCCCGGTCGGGAACACGGCCCCGGGCAGGTCGACGACCTGCGCACGGACCGCCTCGAAGTCCGGCCGGCGGAGGGTGATGACCGGCACGAACTGCCCGGCCGGCGCCGCCTGCACGTCGGCGGTGATGTCCTCGGCGGGCACGCCGGTGGCCGCCGACAGCCCGGCGGCCAGCGCCGGCAGGTCGGTGACCCGCCCCGGGTCGACGCCGACGTCGACCACCTCGGTGGGGGTGAACAGCGGCGCGCCGCCGGCGTCGGTGATCGGCGCCCGTTCGGCCAGGACCCGGGTGAGCTCGAGGTGCTGGCCCTCGCCCAGGCCCGGGTGCACGACCGTCGGCGCGGACACCACCTGCCAGGCGTCCCCGGCCTCGGCCAGCTCGAGAGTGGCCGGATAGCTCCAGTCGGGCGCGGCGGGCAGGTCCCAGGTGGCCTTCCAGGCGACGGTCGCCGTCCCGTCCTCGACCGTCACGTCGCCGACCTCGGCGGCGAGCGACGCGTCGGACAGGTCGGTGGCGGTCCGGGTCAGCAGCGCGGTGGTCGCCGCCGGATCGGTGGTCCGCCGGGCCGCGGACTCGGCGTCCCCGGACGCCCAGTCGCCGAGGAAGGCCTGGGCAGCAGCGCGGACGTCGTCGGTCGCGTCGCCCGAGCACCCCGCCAGCAGCGGCGTGAGGACCAGCAGTGCCCCGCCCGCCGCCCCGATGACCTGAGCCGTCCCCCGTCGTGTCCGCACCGCTCCACCCTCGCAGATCCGGGCAGCCGGGCCCGGAAGGGGCGGGGTGCGCGTCGGCCGCCGGGGCACCGGGGTGCTCGCCCTAGAAGAGGATCGAGGCGAAGGTGCCGACCTGGGTGAACCCGACCCGCGTGTAGGCGGCGCGGGCCGCGCCGTTGTAGTCGTTGACGTAGAGGCTCACGACCGGCGCGATCGCCGTCCGGGCGTACTCGACGACGGCCGCCGTGCCGCGCTGGCCGATCCCCCGGCCGCGCCACTGCGGCGCCACCCAGACACCCTGCAGCTGGCACGCCTCCCGCGAGACCGCGCCGATGTCGGCCTTGAACAGGACCTGGCCGTCCTCGATCCAGGCCAGGGCCAGGCCGGAGCGGACCAGCTCGGCGACCCGGGCGCGGTAGCCGGCCCCGCCGTCCACCCGAAGCGGGCTGGCGCCCACCTCCTCGGTGAACATCGCCACCGCCGCGGGCAGCAGGACGTCGAGCTGGTCGCGGCGGACCGGCCGCACCCGCGGCTCGGCCGGCACCGCCGGCGGGCCCTCGATGGCCATCAGCGGCTGCCGGGCACGGACCTCGCGGGCCGGACCCCAGGACGGCGCCAGCAGCTCCCAGAGCGGGCCCACCGCCGCGGCCGGGCCGACCACGGTCGAGCACCGCCGGCCGGTGCGGCGGGCCCGTTCGGCGAAGGCGACCGCTGCGGCCAGCTCGGTCCCGGGGCGGGCGAACGGGATCAGGTTGGCGCCGGCGAGGCACACCGCGTCGAGCTGCCGGCCGGAGTACAGCCCCCACAGCGGGGCGCCCAGCGCGGCGCCGGTGCCGTGCACCTCGACCCGGCCGGCGACCATGCACGCGGCCACCGGATCGGTGGCCAGCAGTTCCCGCACCGCGAGCTCGTCGTCCTCGTCGAGGACGCGCGCCGACGCCGACCGCAGCACCGTTCGCGCCCCCGTTCCCTGGCCCGCGCCGTCCTCAGCTGACGGTGACGACCGGCGGGCCGGACGCGGTGCCGGCGTCGACCTGCTCGGCGGCGATGCGCATGGCCTCCTGGATCAGGGTCTCCACGATCTGCGACTCCGGCACGGTCTTGACGACCTCGCCGCGGACGAAGATCTGCCCCTTGCCGTTGCCCGAGGCGACGCCGAGGTCGGCCTCGCGGGCCTCGCCCGGGCCGTTCACGACGCAGCCCATGACGGCGACGCGTAGCGGCACCTCCATGCCCTCCAGGCCTGCGGTGACCTCGTTGGCCAGCTTGTAGACGTCGACCTGGGCGCGGCCGCACGACGGGCAGCTGACGATCTCCAGGCCGCGCTGGCGGAGGTTCAGCGACTCCAGGATCTGGTTGCCGACCTTGACCTCCTCGACCGGCGGGGCGGACAGCGACACCCGGATGGTGTCGCCGATGCCCCGGCTCAGCAGCGCCCCGAAGGCGACGGCGGACTTGATCGTGCCCTGGAACGAGGGGCCGGCCTCGGTGACACCGAGGTGCAGCGGGGAGTCGCACTGATCGGCGAGCAGCTCGTAGGCCCGCACCATGACCACCGGATCGTTGTGCTTGACCGAGATCTTGATGTCCCGGAAGTCGTGCTCCTCGAACAGCGAGCACTCCCACAGGGCGGACTCGACCAGCGCTTCGGGCGTGGCCTTGCCGTACTTGGCCAGCAGCCGGCGGTCCAGCGACCCGGCGTTGACGCCGATCCGGATGGGCGTGCCGGCGTCCTTGGCGGCCTTGGCGATGTCGCCGACCTTGTCGTCGAACTTCTTGATGTTGCCCGGGTTGACCCGGACGGCGGCGCACCCGGCGTCGATCGCGGCGAAGACGTAGCGCGGCTGGAAGTGGATGTCGGCGATCACCGGGATCTGCGACTTCTTCGCGATGATCGCCAGCGCCTCGGCGTCGTCGGTGTCCGGGACGGCGACCCGCACCATCTGGCAGCCCGAGGCGGTGAGCTCGGCGATCTGCTGGAGGGTGGCGTTGACGTCGGCGGTCTTGGTCGTGCACATCGACTGCACGCTGACCGGGGACTCGCTGCCCACCCCGACTCCGCCGACGTCGAGCTGACGGGTCCTGCGGCGGGGGGCGAGGACGGGCGGCGGCAGGGCCGGGAGCCCCAGAGACACGGTCACGACTGTTCAGTCTCCCACTACTGCAAGGTGATCGGGTTGACGATGTCGGCGACGAACAGCATGCCGCTGAGCACGATGAACAACCCGGCCACGACGTAGGCCACGGGCATCAGCCGGGCGATGTCGAACGGCCCCGGGTCGGGTCGGCCCCGCAGCCGGGCCACGACGGCGCGCGCCTTCTCGTAGAGCGCGCCGGCCACGTGCCCGCCGTCCAGCGGGTACAGCGGCACCAGGTTGAACAGGAACAGCACCATGTTCACGCTGGCCAGCAGGCTCAGGAAGAAGCTCAGCTTCTCCAGGGCACTGAACTGGGTGAGCGCGAAGTACTCCCCCGAGATCCGGCCGACGCCCACGACCCCGATCGGGCCGTTGGGGTCGCGGTCCTCGCCGAGGAACGCCGCGCGGAACAGCTGCGGCACCCGCTCGGGGATCTCCAGGAGCCGCTGCACCGACTGGGTGACGACCATGCCGAAGTAGCCGGGCACGTCGCCCAGCGACTGGCGCGCGAAGCCGCCGACCGGGCTGACCCCGAGGTAGCCGGCGGTCATCGTCTCCTCGCCGGTGGCGTCGGTGTAGACGGTGTTGGGGATCGGGATGACGGTCAGGTCCCGCCGGTCGCCGTCCCGCTCGATGACCAGCTCGACCCCGTCACCGGGGTGGCTGCGGATCGCCTCCTGGACGGTCGTCCAGCTGGCGTAGTTCGTCGGGTCGACCGCCCGGCCGTCGATCGCGACGATCGTGTCGCCGGGACGCAGGCCCGCCTCGGCGGCGGGGCTGGCGACCGGGAGGGCGCAGCCTGCCGTCCCCTCCTCGCACACCTCCCCCGCGGCGGCGCCGGACGTGATGATCGGGACCGCGCAGGGATCGTCCTGCGTGGCGCTGGCCGCCCCGGCGGGCAGCACGCACGCCGGCACGCTGGAGATCTGCGTGGTCAGCACGCTGGTGCCCAGCACGGTGAGCACGAGGGTGAAGAAGACGACCGCGAGCACCAGGTTGTGGAACGGCCCGGCGAACATCACGATCACCCGCTGCCACCAGGGCTTCTTGTAGAAGACCCGGTCGCCGTCGGTGGGCAGCACGTCGTTGAGCGCCTGGCCGCGGACCTCGGCGATGAAGCTGCGCATCCGGGTGGCGCGCTTGCTCTCGCCCTCCTC
>JAOPWO010000346.1 GCA_025965635.1 Modestobacter sp.
CCGCGGCCACCGCGAGGCCCCGGGCCGTGGCCAGCACGTACAGCGGGACGTCGCCGTCCGGCCGCGGATGGGCGGTGATGGCGGCGGTGCCGGCCAGGTGGTCGCGCAGCTCGGCCAGGTCGGCGCCGAAGTCGCGGATCCGGTCCGACCGGAGCGCCCGGCGCACCGGGGCGGTGAAACCGGGGGAGCGGCCGACCCCCAGGTCGATCCGGCCGGGGGCGAAGGCGGTCAGCGTGGCGAACTGCTCGGCGACCACCAGCGGCTGGTGGTGGGGCAGCATCACGCCGGCCGAGCCCAGCCGGATCGACGTCGTCCGGGCCGCGACGGCGGCCAGCAGCACCGCGGGGCTCGCCCCGGCCACGCCCGGGACGCCGTGGTGCTCGGCGACCCAGAAGCGGTCGAAGCCCAGCCTCTCGGCCGCGCCGGCCCGCTGGACCGTCGCCCGCAGCGCTGACGCGTCGGTGGAGCCCGCCCGCGTGCGCGCACGGTCGAGCAGGGACAGGCCCCACCCGGTCAGCACTGGACGGCGAGCACGGCCAGGTCGTCGCGCTCGTGCCGGGAGCCGGCCAGGTGCCGGTCGACGGCGGCCTGGACCGCCCGGACGGTGGCCTCCACGTCCTGGCCGCGGGTGTCCCGCAGCACGGCGAGCAGCCCGTCCTCGTCGAACTGGTCCCCGCCGTCGTCGCGCGCCTCGGTGACGCCGTCGGTGAAGAGCACCAGCGTGGCGCCCGGCGGCAGCTCGATGTCGAGCTCGGGGTAGTCGGCCTCGGGGTCGATGCCCAGCGGCCGGCCGGGGCTGCCGATCTCCGTGCACGTCCCCTCGGGGGAGCGCAGCACCGGGCTCGGGTGCCCGGCGATGCTCAGGGTCGCGCTCACCCCACCCTCGTGCGGGCGGAGGACCACGCAGCACGCGGTCACGAATCGCAGCGGACCGGGGGTCTCCTCACCCAGCAGCGCCGCGTTGACCGCCGTCAGCACGGCCCGGGCACCCGAGCCGGCGGTCGCTGCGGCCCGCGCGGTGTGCCGGGTCAGCGCGGTCATGGCGGCGGCCTCGGCGCCCTTCCCGCAGACGTCGGCGATCAGGAGCAGCCACCGGCCGTCGGGCAGCGGGACCACGTCGTAGGTGTCACCGCCCACCATCAGGCCGGCGCCGCCGGGGCGGTACCGGGCGGCCAGCCGGACGCCGGGCACGGACGGCAGCGTGGGCGGCAGCAGGCTGCGCTGCAGCGTCTCGGCCAGCGCCCGCACCTGCGACTCGGCGTGCAGCCGGGACAGGAACTGGCCGATCTGCCGGCCGGCGGTGGCCAGCACCGCGAGCAGGTCGGCAGGCACCTCCCGGGTCTCGCGGGAGAACAGCTCGCAGACGGCGAGCAGGCTGTCGCCGTGCAGGACGGGGAACGCCAGGCCGGTGCGCAGGCCGTCGGACCGGACCACGTCCCCGCGGAGGAAACGCTGGTCGGACTGCAGGTCGGCGATCACCACCGGCTCCCGGCGCTGCCAGGTCAGCCCGGGCAGCCCCTCGCCGCGGCCGAAGGTGATGTGCCGGGCGTCGGTCAGCAGCTTCGGCGGCGGGCGCCCGGCCGCGGACCACGACCCGGCGTGGCGCAGCCGGCCGGTCGCATCATCGGGTTGCCAGATGGCTGCAGCGTCCCAGTCCAGCTCGGTGCACAGGGTGGGGAGGAGCTGTTCGAAGGCGGCGTCGGCGTCCGGTGCCTCGGTGAGCGCGGCGGTGACCCGCTGGATGGCCGCCAGGTGCCGGCTGACCTCGAACTGCCGTTCCAGCCGGATCGTCGTGCTGGCGTCGCGCAGCAGTCCCACGACCAGGCCGCCGTCGCTGTCCGCGCCGTCCAGCGCGTCCATCCGGGACAGGGTCAGGTCCACGACGACCTCGTGCCCGGCCGCGTGCAGCGCCGGCAGCTGGGTGGTCGCGCCCACCAGCTTGCCCCGGCCGGTGGCCGCGTAGCGGGCGAAGCCGGTGCCGTGCCCCGCGCGCAGGCGCTCCGGCATCAGCACCATCAGCGACTGGCCCAGCAGCGCGTCGGGATCGTGCCCGAGCAGCGTGCTGACCGCCCGGTTCACGTACGAGATGTGCCCGTGGTGGTCGGCCACCACCACCATGTCGGGCAGCGCCTCCAGCAGGGCGGACCCCGCCAGTGCGGCAGGTGCCTCGGGTGCCATGCCCCTCCCTGCAACCGGCTGCCGTGCAGCGTGGGCCTCCACGATGGCACACGCCGCGTCGTCCTCCGCCAACAGCCGTTGGTGGCGCGGAGGGTCGGGGTCAGAAGGCGTACCGGACGGTCAGCCACGGCGCATGGGCGTCGATCAGCGCGCGCAGCCGGGCCACCCCGGCCCGCTTCACGTCGGCCCGGTAGCGCACGTTGTCCTGCCCGTTCTGCGAGCGCTTGGCCTCCTGCAGGTCCGGTCGCCAGAGCACCTCCTCGGCGCGCGGGTGCCAGCCCAGGTTCACCTCGTGCAGCCCGGCGTTGTGGGTCAGCAGGATGACCTCGGCGGCGGCCTGCGCCTTCGCCGCCGGGGAGAGGACGTCGTCGAGGTGGTCCAGCAGCGCGGCCCAGTCGGCCTCCCAGCCCTCGCGGAGCACCACCGGGGACAGGTTGAGGTGCACCTCGTACCCCGCGGCCACGAAGTCGTCGACGGCGGCGATCCGGTCGGCCACCCGGCTGGTGCGCACGTCGAGCAGGTGGGCGTCGTCCTCGGGCATCACCGAGAAGCGGATGCGGGTGCGCCCGGCCGGGTCCAGGTCGAGCAGGTCGCGGTTGACGTGCTTGGTCGCGAACGAGGCCTTCGCCGTCGGCAGGTCACGGAAGGTCGCCACCAGGTCGGCGACGTTGTCGCTGACGACGGCGTCGACCGAGCAGTCGCCGTTCTCCCCGACGTCGTAGACCCAGGAGTCGCGGTCGACCTGGTCCGGCTCCACCTTGGGCCCCTGCCGGGCGACGTGCCGGCGCAGGTACCCGGTGATCTGCTCGATGTTGGTGAACACGGTGACCGGGTTGGCGTAGCCCTTGCGCCGCGGCACGTAGCAGTAGGCGCACGCCATGGCGCAACCGTTCGCCGTCGAGGGGGCGATGAAGTCGGCGGACCGGCCGTTGGGGCGGACGGCGAGGGACTTCTTCACGCCCAGCACGAGCGTCTCCGACTTGACCCGCACCCACCGGTCGACGTTGCCGGCGTTGCCGTGCAGGTCGGGCACCTGCCAGTGCGAGGGCACCTCGACCACCTCGGCGGTGGGGAAGCGGGCCAGCACCTGGCGCCCCCGGGCCGAGGCCGCGGCGGCCGGCTCGGCGTAGATGCGGGCGACGTCGAAGAGCCGGTTGTCCACGGGCGTCTCGGCCGGCGCCGGGGCGCCGGGGCCGTCGAGGTCGTCGAAGAGGGTCAGCGGGCCGGGCACAGCGGTCACCTCAGGTACAGCGCGGCAGCGCGCGCCGCCATTCCGGGGCGGCGGGTGAGGCGACCCCTAGGCTCACCGCGTTCGCCGTCCCGATCCCGGAGGTCCTCTGTGCTGGCCAGCATCGGATACGCCGTCGCCTACACCGGCGTCGGCATCCTGCTCCTCGTGGTGGGCGCCATCGCGCTCGACCTGCTCACCCCCGGCCACCTGGCCAAGCACATCTACGAAGAGCGCTCGGTCAACGCCGGCATCGCGCTCGCCGCCGGCTTCCTCGGTCAGGGGGCGATCGCCTTCGCCACCATCTGGACCAACGCGACCAGCGGCTTCGGCACCGCCCTGGGGTACACCGTCGTCTTCGGGTTGATCGGGATCGCGCTGCAGGTCGTCGCGTTCCTGATCCTGGACCTGCTCACCCCGGGCAAGCTCGGCGCCATGCTGATGGAGGTGTCCTTCCACCCCGCCAGCCTGGTGAACGCGGCCGGGACGCTGGCGGTCTCGGCGATCATCGTCGCCTCGATCTGGCCCTGACCGGGCCGCGCGGGGCAGGATCGGTCCATGAGCCGGATCAACGACGTCGGCGGGATGGCCGGCTTCCCGGCGATCGTCGAGGAAGCCGACGAGCCGCCCTTCCACGCCGACTGGGAGGCGCACGTCTTCGCGCTCAACGGCGCGCTGATCAGGCGCGGCGTCTACAACCTCGACGAGTTCCGGGACGCGCAGGAGCGGCTGCCCGTCGAGCAGTACCTGGCCGCCTCGTACTACGAGCGCTGGTTCGCCGCGATCACCACCCTGCTGGCCGAGAAGGGCATCGCCACGACCGACGAGCTGACCGCCGGCGATGACCACGCGCACTGAGCGGTTCGCCCCCGGCGACCGGGTGCGCACCCGCGCCACCGACCCCGCCGGGCACACCCGGCTGCCGCGCTACGCCCGCGGCGCCGTCGGTGTGCTCGTCGAGCAGGCCGGCCGGCACCCGCTGGCCGACGACCGGG
>JAOPWO010000367.1 GCA_025965635.1 Modestobacter sp.
GACAGCGCCGGGCGGGTGGCCCGGCGCCGGGGGCGCGCGGTCACAGCGGTCGGTTCGGGCGAGCTGAACGGGGCGGCGAACCGGGGGGCGTCGGTGACCGGCTCGCGGTCCGGCTCGTCCACGGCCGGGCGGGCCCCGGTCGCGGACCCGAACGGGTCGTCGTGGATGGACTCGCGCTCCGCGGCGGGCTGAGGGGCGGCAGCCGGCGCGGCGGCGGGCTCCGGTGCGGTGACCGCCTCGGCGGTGGCGCCATCGGCCCCGGTCCCACCACCGGTCTCGTCTGCGGCCGGGTTCTCGTCCACCGCCGGGGCCTCGGTCAGGTCCTCGTCCGCAGCCGGTGCGTCACCGGGCTCGTCCGGCAGCGGGGGCTGCCCGGCGTCCTGCGGCAGAGCGGGCGCCGCGACGGGCTGCTCGGCCGGGGCCACCGCCGAGTCGGTCGCGGGGGTGTTCTCGTCGAAGTGGTCGGCCACGAAGGGCTCGCCTCCTGTGCGTTCCCGGGCGCCGATCGGAGGATCTCCGACTGGCGGCCGCGCAGGAACGCGGGTTGGGCGGGACGGGCTCACCGCAACTGGTGCGGTGGGAGTGCCCGGACCGCGAAGTCTGGGGCCGCGCCCCGGCCGGTGCGGCTGGAGCCCGGTGGTGCTGCGTGCTGATCACGGTGATGCTGATCGCGTGGTGCGGTGGTGCTGGAAGGCGACGTGGCCCACGGCTGGCAGACGTGGCGCTCAGGACGACGTCCGGCTCCCGGCTCCGTCGGTCAGACCGGCGCGCGCTCCTCCTGGCAGCGGGAGCGCACCTCGCGGTCGGGCTCGAGCGGATCAGCGATGTCACCACTGTCGTCGAGCCGGCCCTGCGCCACACGCACGGCCCGTACGGGCAACGGCGGGTGCAGGTCGGCGACGACAGCCAGGGCGGCCATCACGTCATCCGGTCGCACCGTCGGCGTGAGCTGACGTACGACCACGTTCAGTATTGCACAAGCGGCCTCGCCGGCCACCGTCGCGCTGACCACCGCGGCACGGGCGTCGACGTCCCGCGTGCCGTCCTTGGTGCGCTTGGTCACCGTGACGACGTCGCATGCCAGCAGCGCCGTGACGGCCGCCGCGAGTTCCTCGACAGCCACTCCGGGCACGTCGATCCGCCAGCGGGTGGCGTCGAGCCGGTCGGCGAGCGACCCGGTCCCCTCCCCCGCCTCGACGCACTCCAGGACGTCGATGCCCGGCGGCAGCGAGGCGTCCAGCGCCACGCGCACCTGCTCGGGGTCCCGCCGCTCGGCCAGGCCGATCTCGAAGTACTCCGCCTCCGAGGCGGTCCCGGTCGGGGCGGCGCCCATGTAGGAGATCTTCGGGTGCGGGCTGAAGCCGGCGGAGAACGCCATCGGCACCTGCGCCCGGCGCAGCGCCCGCTCCAGCGCCCGCGCGAGGTCGCGGTGCGAGGCGAAGCGCAGCGGGCCGCGCTTGGTGTAGCGCAGCCTGAGCTTCTGCACGGTGGGCGGAGGGGGCGGCCCGGAGGGCTGGCGGGCCATCAGCGGGCGGCGGTCTGGACGGGGGTCAGCGGGAGCAGGGTCCGGCCGGTGGGGCCGATCTGGATCTCCGTGCCCATGGTCGGGCAGACGCCGCAGTCGTAGCAGGGTGTCCACCGGCAGTCGGCGACCTCCTCCTCGGAGAGGGCCTCCTGCCAGTCGTCCCAGAGCCACTCCTTGTCCAGCCCGGAGTCCAGGTGGTCCCAGGGCAGCACCTCGGTCTGGGTGCGCTCGCGGGTGGTGTACCAGTCCAGGTCGACGCCCAACGGGGCGAGCTCCTCGGCGGCCGCCGTCGTCCAGCGGTCGTAGGAGAAGTGCTCGCTCCAGCCGTCGAACCGGCCGCCCTCGCGCCACACCCGCTCGATGACCCGGCCGACCCGGCGGTCGCCGCGGGACAGCAGCCCCTCGATCACGCCGGGCTTGCCGTCGTGGTAGCGCAGGCCGATCGAGCGACCGATCCGCCGGTCGGCGTTGATCGCCTCGCGGAGCACCCGCAGCCGGTGGTCGATGGTCTCGGCGCTGGCCTGGGCGGCCCACTGGAAGGGGGTGTGCGGCTTGGGCACGAAGCCACCGATGGAGACGGTGCAGCGGATGTCCTTGGACCCGCTGGCCTCCCGGCCGGCACGGATGACCTCGACCGCGAGCTCGGCGATCTCCAGCACGTCATCGTCGGTCTCGGTGGGCAGACCGCACATGAAGTAGAGCTTCACCTGGCGCCAGCCGTTGGCATAGGCGGTGGTGACCGTGCGGACCAGGTCCTCCTTGGACACGGTCTTGTTGATCACCCTCCGGATGCGCTCGCTGCCACCCTCGGGGGCGAAGGTCAGCGCGGACCGGCGGCCGTTGCGGGACAGCTCGTTGGCCAGGGTGACGTTGAACGCGTCCACCCGGGTGGAGGGCAGCGAGAGGCCGGTGTTGGTGCCCTCGTAGCGGTCGGCGAGCTCCTTGGCCAGCTGGCCGATCTCGGAGTGGTCGGCGCTGGACAGCGAGAGGAGGCCGACCTCCTCGTAGCCGGTCGCCTTCAGGCCGGCGTCGACCATCGAGCCGATGCCGGTGATCGTCCGCTCGCGCACCGGGCGGGTGATCATCCCGGCCTGGCAGAACCGGCAGCCGCGGGTGCAGCCACGGAAGATCTCCACACTCCTCCGCTCGTGCACGCTCTCGGCCAGCGGGACCAGCGGCTGCTTGGGGTAGGGCCATTCGTCGAGGTCCATGACGGTGCGCTTGCCGACCCGGGTCGGGACGTCGTCCCGGGTCGGCTGGACGGCGGCGATCGTCCCGTCGCTGGCGTAGGAGACGGCGAAGAAGCGGGGCACGTAGACGCCGTCGACCCGTGCCAGCCGGGCGAGCAGCTCGACCCGGCCGCCGGGGCGACCCTGGGCCTTCCACGCCTTGACGACGTCGGTGATGTCGCCGACGGCCTGCTCGCCGTCCCCGAGCACCGCGCAGTCGACGAAGTCGCTCACAGGCTCGGGGTTGAAGGCGGCGTGCCCACCGGCGACGACGACCGGGTGGCTCTCGTCCCGGTCGACCGCGTGCAGCGGGATCCCGGCGAGGTCGAGGGCCTCGAGCAGGTTGGTGTAGCCGAGCTCGGTGGCGAAGCTGACGCCGAGCACGTCGAAGGCGGCGACCGGACGGTGCGAGTCGACGGTGAACTGGCCGACCCCGGCCTCCCGCATGAGCCCGGCGAGGTCGGGCCAGACCGCGTAGTTGCGCTCGGCCAGGGCGTCGGCGCGCTAGTTGAGCACCTCGTACAGGATCATGAGGCCCTGGTTGGGCAGCCCGACCTCGTAGGCGTCGGGGTACATCAGCGCCCAGTGGACGGCGACGTCGTCCCACGGCTTGATCTGGGCGTTGAGCTCGCCGCCGACGTACTGGATCGGCTTCTGCACCTGGGCGAGCAACGGCTCGAG
>JAOPWO010000372.1 GCA_025965635.1 Modestobacter sp.
GGCGCTCGGGTTCACCAGCAACGGGGTGGTCGCCGGGGTGCTGCTCGGTCTCGGCGCGGCCGGGGTGATGTTCTGGAACGTGCTGACGATGTCGCTGCGGCAGGCCCTGATCCCGGCGGGGCTCTTCGGCCGGGTGCAGGGCGCCTACCGCACGCTGGTGTGGGGCGGGATCCCGCTCGGTGCGCTGGCCGGGGGCCTGCTCGCCGGCGGGACCAGCGTGCCGACCGTGTTCGTCGTCGCCGGGTGCGCGCTGCTGGTGCTCGCCGGGGTGCTCGAGAGACTGCTCGCCGCGCACCGGGACGTCGTGGTCGGGGCCTTCGCCGTCCCCGGTCCTCGTTGATCATCTGCGGGTGGGAGGGCGGCCCACCGTAGGGGAGCCCTGGGTGGTCAGGCGCTCGCGCGCAGCCGGGCGCCCGCGGCAGCGACGAAGTCGGCCAGCGCGAGCCGCAGCGCGACGCCCAGCCGATCGGCCGGCACGTGCAGCTCGTCCCGCATCAGCAGCGGCAGCCCGCTGCCGGTCAGCAGCGCCGACAGCGCCAGGTCCTCGGCGAGCACCGCCTTCTGGGCCGCGACGGCGGTGGCCAGCGCCCCCGGCGGGACGCCGGCACCGCCGGCGCCGCGCAGCAGCACCCGGGTGTGCACGCGGGTGGAGTCGGCGTCCTCCGGTTGCAGCAGGACGAGCAGCGTCCGCACGGTCCCGGCGTCCCGTTCCTCCACCCGGGTCATCAGCTGGAACGGGGCCCGGTGGACGGAGGTCGTGCGGCGGAGCAGCCGCCCCCCGCCGTCCGGGCCGGGTTCCCCGGACCACTCGTCCCGCACGCCGGTGAAGCCGCCGGCCTCCCGCTCGAGCCGGGTCTCGGAGACCGCCAGCGGACCCGGCGCGGTGCCGGCGGGCACGGAGGTCGCGCGGGTGCCGTCGAGGAGGACGTCGGCCAGCGGACCGGCCGGTGCGCTGCTGCGCAGCCCCGGCAGCCAGGCGCCGACCGCCCGCGGATCGCCGTCCTCGGGCACGTCCAGCGGCACGTCGGCCGGCTCGGCGGGCGCCAGCCAGATGAGGCCGAGGCGCTCCTGCACGCCCCAGGCCGGCGGGACGGAGGACAGCTGCCCGCCGGTCCGGTGCACCGTCCAGGTGCGCCCGAGCAGCCGGACCTGCGCGTACCCGCCCTCGCGCACCTCGTCGGCCCGTGCGACCGGGTGCCAGGCGGAGTCGAGGGCCGGGTCGAGGTTGCCGAGCACCGGCCCGACGGGCCGCGGGGGTGCGGGCACCGGTTCGGGCTGGGGCACGGCTCCGCCGAGCCGCGGCGGGCGCAGCGACGACGTGCGGTCGGGCGCGACCCACACCCAGCCGTCCCGCTCCTCGACCGCCCACGGTGCCCCGAGGTCGGCGCGCGGTGGTGCGACGCCGTCCGTGCCCAGGGAGGGGATCTCGACGCAGCGGCCCTCGGCGTCGAACCGCCATCCGTGGAAGGGGCACTGCAGCCGGCCGTCGACCACCGTGCCGGCGGCCAGCGGCACCAGCCGGTGCGGACAGCGCGGCGAGAACCCGGTCACCTCGGCCCCCGGGCGCAGCCGGACCACCACGTACGCGCGGTCCCCGGCGCCGACCGGCACCGGCGCCGTGCCGACCTCGGCGGACCGCGCCACCGGGTACCAGCCGGTGGCGGGCCCGGGCGGAGCGGTGCGGAGGGCGAGTCTTCCGGGAAGGGCCATGACCCATGGCACCAGGACCGGGTTCCCCCGGGGTTCCCGCGTTGTTACACGTCTGGGACGTCCTCCGGGTCACTTCCCGATCACTTTCCGGAACGAGAACCGGCCATGTGGTCGGGGGTGCAATCTATGGTGACGGCGATCACTACTCAGGCCACGCACGCGGGAGGCTCCAGTGACCCAACCAGAACGAAAGCTGTTGACTCCGGAGGAGTACCGGGCGGCGCAGGACTCCCCGGAGTTCGCCGAACTGCGGCGCAAGTTCCGCAGCTTCGCCGTCCCGATGACCGTGGCCTTCCTGGTCTGGTACCTCCTCTACGTCCTGCTCTCGACGTACGCGCACGACTTCATGTCCACGTCGGTCTTCGGCAACGTCAACGTCGGGCTGCTGCTCGGCCTCGGCCAGTTCGTCACCACGTTCCTGATCACGCAGCTCTACGTCCGGCACGCCGGGCGCAACACCGACCCGATCTCCGACGAGATGCGCAGCCGGCTCGAGTCGCACGAGTTCGCCGGCCGTACGCACACCGAGGGGCCCACCCGTGGCTGACCTGATGGCCGCCGACAGCGGCACGATCGGTGAGCCGGCGGTCAACATCTCGATCTTCGGGGTGTTCGTCCTCATCACGCTGTTCATCACGTTCCGGGCGAGCCGGACCAACAAGAGCGCGGCCGACTACTACGCCGCCGGCCGCAACATCGGCGGCACCCAGAACGGCCTGGCCATCGCGGGTGACTACCTGTCCGCCGCGTCCTTCCTGGGCATCACCGGCGCGATCGCCGTCTACGGGTACGACGGCTTCCTGTACTCCATCGGCTTCCTGGTCGCCTGGCTGGTCGCGCTGCTGCTGGTCGCCGAGCTGATGCGCAACACGGCCCGGTTCACCATGGCCGACGTGCTGGCCTTCCGGATGCGGCAGGGCCCGGTGCGCACGGCGGCGGCGATCTCGACGCTGGCCGTGTCGCTGTTCTACCTGCTGGCCCAGATGGCCGGAGCCGGCGGCCTGGTCACGCTGCTCCTCGGCCTCACCGGCGAGGGCGCGCAGGCGCTGGTCGTCATCATCGTCGGCGCGCTGATGATCTTCTACGTGCTGGTCGGCGGCATGCGCGGCACCACCTACGTGCAGATGATCAAGGCCACGCTGCTGATCGCCGGCGCCTTCGTCATGACCGTGTGGGTGCTGGGCAAGTACGGGTTCAACCTCTCCGGCCTGCTCGGTGCCGCGCAGGACAGCTCGGACGCCGCGGCGACCCCGCGGGCGGTGCTCGAGCCCGGCGCCCAGTACGGCGCCACCGGCACCTCGAAGCTGGACTTCATCTCCCTGGGCCTGGCCCTGGTGCTCGGCACCGCGGGCCTGCCGCACGTGCTGATGCGCTTCTACACCGTGCCCACGGCCAAGGACGCCCGGAAGTCCGTCGTGTGGGCGATCTGGCTGATCGGCGTCTTCTACCTGTTCAGCCTGGTCATCGGTTACGGCGCCGGCGCCCTCGTCGGTGCCGACACCATCCTGGGCGCCCCGGGCGGGGTCAACGCGGCAGCGCCGCTGCTGGCCTTCGAGCTGGGCGGCACGGTGCTGCTGGGCATCATCGCCGGCGTCGCGTTCGCCACCATCCTCGCGGTGGTGGCCGGTCTGACGATCACCGCCTCCGCGTCGTTCGCGCACGACGTCTACGCCTCGGTGATCAAGAAGGGGCAGGTATCGGCGAACGCCGAGGTCCGGGTGGCCCGGATCACCGCGATCGTGATCGGCGCGATCGCGATCGGGCTGGGCATCCTCGCCCTGCAGGCCGGGCTGAACATCGCCTTCCTGGTGGCGCTGGCCTTCGCGGTCGCGGCCTCGGCGAACCTGCCGACGATCCTCTACACGCTGTTCTGGAAGAACTTCACCACCCAGGGCGCGCTGTGGTCGATCTACGGCGGGCTCATCACGTGCCTGACGCTGATCTTCTTCTCCCCGGTGGTCTCGGGTGCGCCGATCGTCCCGACGACCGGGAAGAGCACGTCGCTGCTGCAGGGCGTGGACTTCTCCTGGTTCCCGCTGAACAACCCCGGCCTGGTCTCCATCCCGCTGTCGTTCTTCCTCGGCTGGCTGGGCACCAAGCTGTCGAAGGAGGAGCCGGACGTCGACAAGTACGCCGAGCTCGAGGTGCGGTCGTTGACCGGCATCGGGGCGGAGAAGGCGGTCGAGCACTGACGAAGGTCCTCGCTGCCCGCACGGTTCGTACGCGAGTCGTGGGGGCAGCCAGGTCCCTTCTCGGGTCCGTACGTCAAGCGGCGGCGGCCGGGGCGGGGGCGACCTGGGTGACCACGGCGCCCTCCGGGAGAACCGCGTCGACGTCGACCGTCCCAGCGCTGACCGCGCTGACGGTCGAGCGGCGGTGCGCCGCCCAGCGGGCCGCGAGTCCGGCCAGGACGGCGAGCCCAGCCGACGTGTCGGCGCTCGGCGAGGCCAGCGCCACGACGACGGCGATGGCGTAGACGGCGGAGAGCAGCAGCGTCGCCAGCGGCAGCTGGTGCCCGGTCAGCCGCGGGACCGACAGGCGCAGCGCGGGGACGTGCGGTGCGGAGAAGTGCGGGGTGGGGACGGGCAGGTGCACGGCAGGGACCTCCACGGGACGGGGTGGGGCGGCCCGCCGTGCCGGCGTCCCAGGTCCGCGAGTGCGGGTACGGGGCGCCGGCACGGCGACGGCGCAGGGGAGAGCTCCCCCTACTTGAGGGCGTCCTTGGCCTTCTGCAGCAGGCTCGTACCCGGAGCCGGCGGGGTGCCGTAGAGGCGCGGGTCCGGCGGGGGCAGGATCGGTGCGTCGGCGTGCGCGGCGATCGGGGCGGCGCGCAGCACGTTGTCCGTCCCGTCCAGCGCCGGGCCCGAGGCCCAGGGGCCGTTGGCGGCCTCGGGGCCGTCGGAGGCGTCGATGAAGGTGTAGGCGAACTCGGGGATCTCCTCGTCGAGCGGGAACGCCTCCGGCACCGGGATGCCGTCGAGCCCGTCGGCCTTCAGCTGCTCCATCGCGGCCAGCCACTGCTGCTGGTGCATGTGGTCGCGGGTGAGCAGGAAGCGGAGCAGGTCCTTCACGCCCGGGTCGTCGGTCATGTTCCACAGCCGGGCCACCTGGAGGCGGCCCTGCATCTCGGCGGTGGCGTTGTAGGAGAAGTCCGCGTAGAGGTTGCCGCTGGCGGTGACGTACGCACCGGTCCACGGGTTGCCCATGCTGTCCATGTAGGACGCGCCACCCCCGTTGACGATCGGGTGCTGCGGGTTGTGCTGGCCGTAGCCGGCCGCGGCCTCCTTGGTGCGGTCCGCGGCATCCGGCTTGAGCGGCATGTGGTCCAGCAGCCGGTCGATGCAGGTCACGATCATCTCGACGTGGGCCAGCTCCTCGGTGCCGATCGCCAGGAGCATGTCCTTGTACTTGCCGGGCAGCCGGCAGTTCCAGCCCTGCAGCAGGTACTGGGTGGCGACGGTCATCTCGCCCCACTGACCGCCGAGCACCTCCTGC
>JAOPWO010000378.1 GCA_025965635.1 Modestobacter sp.
CCCCCCGGGCATGCAGCAACGTCTCCGCCTCCACCCCGTCCAGCGACACCCCCCGCTCAGCCCGGGACAGCGCACGGCGGATCGCGGAAGCGGACGGGGAGAGCGGCGACTCGGTCATCACCACCGACGCTATCCCGGTTCCCTGCCAGTGGACGTCGGAAGCGTCGATCGGCCGCCTCCCAGGGGCCGGGGTCCTTCCTCAGATGTCGCGGCGCTGGAAGGACAGCGCCGTCAGCCCCCAGACCACGGCGACCCACAGCGCTGCCCAGGCCAGGTAGGCCGGTGTGAGCGGGGCGTCGCTCAGGAACGGGAACCCGCCCTCGCCCGGGCCCATCTGGACCAGCGCGACCGGGTCCTGGAAGGCGTTCATCGCGCCGCGCCAGAGGCCGTCGGTGGGCAGCAGGACCCGCGAGACGGTGCCCACGCGTTCGACGCCCTCGTTGCCCAGCGCGCCGCCGATCCCGCCGACGACGCCGGCAACCCACGCGGCACCGAACAGCCCGACCGCGACGATGCCCGACGCCATCGTCGAGACGACGCTGGACAGCAGCAGGGCCAGCGTCAGCAGCACGACCGTCTGGGCCGCCAGCAGCGCCAGCCCGGCGGCGGGTGACGGCGGCCAGTAGCCGACCGCCGCCCCCACCACGAGGATCTGGGCGAGGCCGGCGAGGACCACGTACCCGCAGCCGAAGGCGACCAGGCCGAGCCACTTGCCGAACAGGACCGCCGACCGCCGGACCGGGCGGGCCAGCAGCGCCAGCGCCTGCCCCGACTCGACCTCGCCGGCCACGGTCGGCCCGGCGAGGAACGCGGTGCCGATCGCCGCGATCAGGCTCATCCCGAACATGATCAGGTTGAGCAGCAGCGAGGCCACCAGGCGCGCCTCACCGCTGGTCATCGTGCCCAGGTCGCTGTCCAGGCCCACCAGCTTGGAGAAGCCCCAGGCGCTGAGCGCCAGCAGCACCACCGTCAGCACCAGCAGCGCCCAGACCACCCGCCGTCGCGAGGCCTCGCGGAGCGTGAGCCCGGCGACGGTCAGCGCCGTCATGCGTCGTCCTCGTGCCGCAGCACGGCGAGCAGTCGCTCCTCGAGGCTGATCCGCACCGGCTCCACGGCGTGCACCGCGACGCCCAGACCGACCAGGTCGCGGACCAGCTCGGGCACGGTGACGCCGTCGTCGTCCGCCGGCAGGGCGACGGTGAACCAGTGGCCGCTGCGGGTGAGCGTGCCGGCGGCGCGCAGCCGGTCCTCGACGCGGCCGTCCGCCGCACCCAGCCGCAGCCGGACCTCCCGCTGCCCGAGCAGCTCGGCCAGGGTGCCCGACGCCGCGACCCGGCCCCGGTCGAGGATCACCACCCGGTCGCAGACGCGCTCGACCTCGCCGATGAGATGGGAGTTGAGGAGCACCGCGACGCCGCGCGACTTCAGCGAGAGCACGATGTCGCGGACGTCCACCCGGCCGATCGGGTCGAGCGCGCTGGTCGGCTCGTCGAGGACGACCAGCTCCGGCCGGGCCACCAGCGCGACGGCGAGCCCCAGCCGTTGCTGCATGCCCTTGGAGAAGCCGCCGACCCGGTCGCCCGCCCGCTCGGCGAGGCCGACCAGCTCGAGGCACTCGCGGCGTTCGGCGGCGCCGACCGGCGCCCGGGCGAGCCGGACGTGCGTCGCCAGCACCTCGGCCGCGGTCAGCCACGGCTGGTAGCGGAACAGCTCAGGCAGGTACCCGACGGCACTGCGGGACCGCGGGTCCGATGCCCGCCGGCCCAGCAGCAGGACCTCACCGCCGTCGGGCCGGACCAGGCCGAGCAGCATCTTGATGACGCTGGTCTTCCCGGCGCCGTTGGGTCCGAGCAGGCCCAGCACCTCGCCGCGGGCGACGGTGAACGACACGTCGTCGACGGCGGTCCGGCGTCCGTACCGCTTCCGCAGCCCGGAGCACCAGACCGCCGCGGACGGCGGCAGATCGGCGAGCCCGTCGGCCGTGGCGCCGGCGGTCACCCTGCGGACGGCGGCGTCAGCGGAGGCCACGGGCGACCGACAGCAACTCGTCCGCGCTCAGCGACCCGGCGACGCCGGTCGCCACGCCGTCCTGGACCCAGACGACGCCCGCGAACAACCCGTCGCGCGACGTCAGCACCGTCGCGGGCGCCCCGTCGACGTCGGCCGTGGACGTGGTGACCAGTTCCGCCGGGACCGGCAGGGGCAGCGTCGCGGCGTCGGCGGAGAGGTCGCGCAACTGGTCCGCGAGCCCGGCGGGCAGACCCGGGAGGGACAGCAGGTAGTCGCGGACGGTCCCGAACGGCACGCCGGAGGAGTAGACCGTGGGCGCGACCACGGAGGCGACGACCAGGGTCGGCACGCCGGTGGGCTGCGACCACATCGCCGCGACCCCGGGCCCGGCCTCGAGCCGGAGGGAGCTGCCGTCCAGCCCGGCGGGCGGGGGCGGCAGGACCTCGCCCGCGGCGGCCGCAGCCTGCGCGGCCTTCTCCGCCGAGAAGGTGAACGTCGCACCGGCCACGCCGGCCACCTGGTAGGCCGGCTGCCCGCTCACACCCTCGGGCAGGTCGGCGACCTCCGGGACGGTGAGGCCGGTGCGCTCCTCGGCGGTCGCCGCATCGACCACCTGCTCCGTGGTGGGTTCCTGGGTCACCTGGAGGTCGCCGTAGGCGGAGAGGTCGGGCACCTGGACGAGCTCGGTCGAGGTGATGGCGACCGGGTCGAAGCGCTCGGTC
>JAOPWO010000395.1 GCA_025965635.1 Modestobacter sp.
CCGTCCCGCGGGCGCCCGAGGCGGCTCCGCAGCCGTCGGTGCCGCGGGCCGCGGCCGAGCACTCACCCGCTCCGCGTGGGGGTGAGCCGACCCCGCGGGTGTCCGCCGCGCCGGAGCCGGCCGCCGACGACGGTGCGCTCACCACCGCCGACGTGCGGCGGATCTGGCCGGAGCTGCTGGCGGTCGTCAAGCGGCACAAGCGCACCACCGAGGCGCTGCTCAAGAGCGCCCAGGTGCACGACCTGACCAACGGCACGCTCACGCTGGCGGCCACCTCGCCGGCGCTGGCGAAGATGCTCGGCGACGACCTGAACAAGGACATCGTCCGGCAGGCACTCCAGGAGCTGCTCGGCGTGCGCTGGAAGGTGCAGGCCGTGGTCGACACCCCGGGCCGCCCCGCGCCGGGCACTCCGGCCCCCACCCCGGAGGCGGCCCGCGCCGCCACCCAGGCGGCGGAGACCGCCGAGGCCGACGAACTGCTCGCCGAGCGCGCGGCCGACGTCGCCTCCGGTGAGGACGGGCCGGTCGAACCGGTGCTCGACGCCGAGCAGGCCGCGCTGCAGCTGCTGCGCACCGAGCTCGGCGCCCGCCCGATCGACAGCTGAACCGGGCGCCGGCGTCAGCCCGGCGATGATGATCGAGAACTCGCCGCGGGCAACCAGCGCCGCACCGGCGCGCACCCTGCCGGGTCGCCCCACACCGGCCCGGCGGCCGGCGATCCAGCCGGTGGCGAACTTCGTGGCGATCCCGGTGGCGGCCGGCGCCGCGGCCGGCAGCAGGGCGACGGGCGACTGCCCCGGATCGGTCGACAGCCCGAAGAACACGAGGAAGACCGCGGCGAACAGGTCGCGCAGCGGCATGAGCAGATCGCGCACCCGCTCGGCGACGTGCCCGGACAGGGCGATGCCGACCAGGAAGGCCCCCACCGCGGCCGACACGTGCACCGCCTCGGCCGCTCCGGACCGTGGAGACGATCCCGGACGAGCTGATCGCGGTGACTCCGGCCAGGGCCAGCGCGGCCGTGGGGCCACAGCCCAGCAGCAGCGCCAGCGCGACCCCGGGCAGCCCGTCCAGCAGGAGGTCCGCGACGCCCACCGGCGCCTGCCGGCGCAGCGTCCCGATCAGGTCGGCAGCGGTGTGCTCCAGTCCCAGCACGAGCAGCAGCAGGACGACGCCGACCTCCGCCCCGGTCTCGAAGAACCCGGCTGGGGCCTGCAGCGGTACCAGCCCGCCGACGCCGGAGGCGAGGTCGGCCAACAGGTACAGCGGGATCGGCGACAGGCCGACCCGTCCGGCCAGGCGACCGACGAGCCCCAGGCCGAACACCACGGCGCCGAGTTCGAGCAGCAACTGCGCGGAGTGGTCCACGCCGGGCCCGGAGATCAGGTCGAGGTCAGCAGCCGGGCGACGGCGGCGACTCCGTTCCCGATCGCGGAGCCGGGACAGCCGCTCGACCACCCGCGGCGCCCGAGCAGCTCGGCCAGCACCTCGCTCTCCTCGCCGGTCAGCTCGACCGTCGCGGCGGTGGTGTCGGGGTCGTCGGGGTCGTAGAGGACGACGTTGCGGGCTCTGGTCCGCCGGGGCGCCCATGATGCCGGCCGTGCCCGGCCGCGCCCGGGCACGGCACCACGACGCCGGCGCGAGCAGCACCTACTCTCGGTGCATGCGACCCGGAGGCCAGCCCGACATGCAGCAGCTCATGAAGCAGGCGCAGAAGATGCAGCAGCAGCTGGCCGCCGCCCAGGCGGAGCTGGCCTCGGCCGAGGTCACCGGCACGGCCGGCGGTGGCCTGGTCAGCGCCACGATGACCGGCGGCGGCGAGCTCACCGCGCTGACCATCTCGCCGGAGGCGGTGGACCCCGAGGACATCGAGACGCTGCAGGACCTCGTCGTCGCAGCCGTCCGGGACGCCAGCCGGGCGGCCAACGAGCTCGCCGCCAGCACGATGGGCCCGGTGACCGGGGGGCTCGGCGGCGGCCTGGGTCTACCCGGTCTCTGACCCATCCCGTGGACTCCCCGGGCGCGGATGCCGCGCTCCCGGGAGTCCGCCTCTGCGAGGAGAACCGTGTACGAGGGCGCTGTCCAGGACCTGATCGACGAGCTCGGCCGGCTGCCCGGTGTCGGGCCGAAGAGCGCGCAGCGCATCGCCTTCCACCTGCTGGCGGCCGAGTCCGCGGACGTCAGCCGGCTGGTCGCCGCGCTGCAGCGGGTGCAGGCCGAGGTGCGGTTCTGCACCGTCTGCTTCAACGTCGCCGAGGGCGAGCAGTGCCGCATCTGCCGTGATCCCCGCCGCTCGCTCGACGTCATCTGCGTCGTCGAGGAGCCCAAGGACGTCGTCGCCATCGAGCGCACCCGCGAGTTCAAGGGCCGGTACCACGTGCTCGGCGGGGCGATCAGCCCGATCGAGGGCATCGGGCCCGACGATCTGCGGGTCCGGGAGCTGATGACCCGACTGCTCGACGGCTCGGTCACCGAGCTGATCATCGCCACCGACCCGAACCTCGAGGGTGAGGCGACAGCGGCCTACCTGGCCCGGCTGGTGTCCCCGATGGCGCTGGCCGTCTCCCGGCTGGCGAGCGGCCTGCCGGTCGGCGGCGACCTGGAGTACGCCGACGAGGTCACCCTGGGCCGGGCGTTCGAGGGCCGCCGCCGCATCGACGCCTGAGCGAGGACCTCCCGGCCCCCCGACCGGGAGGCCGTCCCTGCGGTGCAGTGCAGGTCGTCTCACCTCTCGTCGATGACGACGACGTCGTCGCCGCGGCGGACGGCGCGGCGGACCCGGAGCGGGACGAACCGGCCGAGCGCCCGGACCAGCCCGGAGTAGCCGGGAGTTCGTCCGTGGTAGCCCAGGAAGCCGCGCGGCCCGGAGACCATCGCCCCGGTGTCGACGTCGTAGCGGCTCTGGTGCCACGGACAGACCAGGCAGCCGTCGGCGTCGATGCTGCCCTCCGACAGGTCGGCCAGCTGGTGCCGGCAGCGCCGGGAGACGGCGAAGAGCGCCCCGTCGGCGTTGCCGACGGCCCACTCCCCGGCCCGGCGGACGGCGCCGGGCGGCAGTTCGGCGGCAGGGAGACGGTCGGTCTCGGGCACGGCAGGCCTCCTGGCGGACGCGGTCGGTGGGCACGGCCCTACCCACCGCAGCGACCGGCAGACGTGGCGCTCGGCACCGGCCGAACTGTCGGTGGGCGGTGGGACGGTTCCCTCCCCAGCCGGACCCTCGAGGAGGAAGTCATGCCCACTCGCGACACCGTCTGGCCCACCGGCACCCCGTGCTGGGTCGACCTCGCCGTCCCGGACGTCGAGGCGGCGAAGTCCTTCTACAGCGCCGTGCTGGGCTGGACCTACAGCGGCGGGGAGCCCGAGTTCGGCGGCTACCTGATCTGCCAGGCCAGGGGTCTGGACGCGGCCGGGCTGGGCGCCCAGCAGGACCCGTCCGACCCGCCCCGTTGGACGACGTACTTCGCCACCGGCGACGCGGCTGCCACGGCTGCCCGCATCACCGGGGCCGGTGGCACGGTGCTGTTCCCGCCGATGGAGGTCGGACCGATGGGCACGATGTGCATCGCCCTCGACCCGCAGGGCCACCCGTTCGGGCTCTGGCAGGGTGCGCTGAACACCGGGGTGAAGATCTACGACGAGCCGGGCGCGCTGGTCTGGAACGAGGCTGCGGTCGACGACCCGGCGGCGGCCGGAGAGTTCTACTCCGCGGTGTTCGGCTTCACCTTCCACGCCGTCCACGGCCTGCCGCGGTACCGGACCTTCTCGGTGGGCGGCGACCCGCTCGGCGGCCTGGGTGGCCCCGCGGACGGTGCGCCGAGGGGCTGGACGGCGTGCTTCGCGGTCGCCTCGACCGACGCCGCGGTCGGCGCAGTCGAGGCCGGCGGCGGGAGGGTGACCATGCCGGCAGAGGACACCGACTTCGGCCGGTTCGCAGTCGTCGAGGACCCGTGGGGCGCGGCGTTCTCGGTGATGCAGGACACCAGCGGCTGAGCCGGGCGTGCGCGGGATGCGCAGCCGGCAGCCGCACCTGGCTGGGCGGCGCCTGCACGCCCTGCCGCCGGCCGGGGTCGCGGTGGAACCGGTCGCACCCGCGGTCGCCTGATCGGCCACGATGGCGGCATGTCCCGTTCCGCCCGGCTGCTGGCCGTCGTGTTCCTGCTGCTGGTCCCGCTGTTGCCGGCGGGCCCGGCGGCGGCCGAGCCCCCGGGCCGGCTGGCCGACCAGGTCACCGACCGGGTGGGTGCGCTGGGCGGCGACGCGGGCGGCGTGCAGGACGCCCTGGACGAGCTGCGGTCCGAGAACGGCACCCAGATCTTCGTCGTGTTCGTGTCCGGCTTCGACGGGCTGGGCGGCCAGGAGTGGGCCGACCGCACCGCGGTCACCTCCCAGCTGGGCGGCGACGACCTGCTGTTCGCCGTCGCCGTCGACGACCGTGCCTACGGGTTGTCGGTCGACGACACCTACCCGGGCGACGAGGCCGTGATCGACGACGTGCTGCGCTCCGAGGTCGAGCCGCGGCTGTCCGCCGACGACTGGGGCGGCGCGGTGGTCGCCCTCGCCGACGGACTCCGCGCGAACACCGGCTCGAACACCGGCTCGGACGCCGGGTCGGGCGGGGACGGCGGTGGCGCGGCGCTCGCCGCGGTGGCCGGGGTCGCCGTCGTCGGTGGCGGCGGCTACCTGCTGGTCCGCAGCCGGCGTCGGAGGAAGTCCGCCGACGCGGAGGCGACCGCGGCCGCCCGGGCGGCCGACCCGTTCCCCGACGAGACCACCGAGCAGCTGACCTACCGGGCCAGTGCCGCGCTGCTCGACGTCGACGAGGCCGCGCGCACGTCGCAGCTCGACCTGGATTTCGCCCGCGTGCAGTACGGCGAGGAGCCGGTCGCCGGGTTCGCCGAGGCGCTTGCCCAGTCACAGGCGGAGCTGGCGTCGGCCTTCACGCTCCGTCAGCAGCTGGACGACGAGGTACCCGAGGACGAGCCCTCCCGGCGGGGGCTGCTCGCCGAGCTGCTCCGGCTGGCCACCTCCGCCGATCAGCGGCTGGACGCCCAGGCCGAGGCGTTCGACCGGCTGCGTGACCTCGAGCGCACCGCGCCGCAGGTCCTGGAGCGACTGGGTCCGCAGGTCACCGCACTGCAGGCCCGGGTCCCGCAGGAGGAGCAGCGGCTCGCCGAGCTGCGCTCGCGGTACGCCGACTCCGCGCTCGCGCCGGTCACCGGCAACCCCGCGCAGGCCACCGCGCTGCTCGCCGTCGCCGCCCAGGAGGTCAGCGAGGCGCGCACCGACGTGCAGGCCGGGCAGCCAGGCCAGGCGGTGGCCGACCTCCGGGCAGCCGAGGACGCGGTC
>JAOPWO010000421.1 GCA_025965635.1 Modestobacter sp.
TGGTCGCCGTACGTCGGGGTGCCCGGCACGTGGCCACCAACGCCGACGCCACCATCCCCTCACCGCGCGGCGTCCTGCCGGGCAACGGAGCCCTCGTGGGGGTGGTCAGCACGGTGACCGGCCAGCGGCCGCTCATCACCGGCAAGCCCGATCCGGCGATGCACGCGGAGTGCGTCCGGCGCACCGGCGCACAGCACCCGATCGTGGTCGGCGACCGGCTCGACACCGACATCGAGGGTGCCCGCCGCGCGGGCGCGGCCAGCCTGCTCGTGCTGTCGGGGGTCACCGGCCCTGCGGAGCTGCTCGCCGCCGGCCCGGACCACCGCCCCGACCTGCTGTCCCCGGACGCCGCCGGACTGCTCACCCCGCACCCGCCGGTCGTCGCAGCCGACGGAGCATGGCGCTGCGGGCACTGGTCGGCGCGCACCGATCCCGACGGGCAGCTCACCCTCACCGCCGTGACCGCCCCCTCGCCGGCCATGGCGGACGCGGGAACCGACCCGCAGGTCAGCCCGGACGACGGTCTGGACGGGCTGCGGGCGCTCGCCGTCGCGCACTGGGCGCAGGCCGGCGGGCAGGCCCGGCCGGCGGTCGTGCGCGCCGGCGACGACGCCGCGGCGGGTGCCCTGGCCGAGTGGGGTCTGGGCCCGGCATGAACGGTGCGGCGGTGCGGCGGCAGACGTCCCGGGTCGGTCTGCCGACGCCAGGGTCAGAGCAGCGAGCGCAACCGCAGCATGTCGCGGAGACCGGCCTCCAGCTTGACCCGGCCACTGGCCCACGCCGGCGTGAACGACAGCTCGCCGGAGGTCAGGGCCAGCAGGTCATCGCTGGCCATCGTGAGCCGGATGTCCGCCTTGGGTGCGGCGGGCACGTCGGCGACGGCGGTCATGCCGTGCACCGACCCGTTGGCGAGCCGACCGTGCACGAGCTGCCCCAGGTCGGTGATCCGGCAGGACACCGTGCGGTCCAGGCCCCGGGCGCCCTCCGCCGCGGCCAGCCGGCCGACGAAGCCCTCCAAGGCGGTCATGCACTGCTCGAGCGTCGCCACGTGCGGGTGCCTCCTCCGGCGGACCTGGTCGCGGACGCTGCGTCCACGGGGTCGGACGGGGACGCTACCTCCCGGCTTGCGGCGGCGGGCACCGGCCGCTGGGAGTCCCTGGGGCGTCCGGCCGTCGCGCCCGCGCACCGTCGGTCTCGGCCGGTAGCCTCGGAACCGCCCGCCCCTGGCGTTGCCCACCCGACGGAACCGGAGGAGGACCTGTGACCCAGCCCCACCCACCGCGTCCGCTGCCCGGTCCGCCGCGCAGCGCCGCTCCGTCCCCCGAGGCCCCGGCCGTTCCGGCGGCCGACGTGTTCGCCGGCCTCACGGACCGGCCGGTGGCCGAGCACGTCGCGGTCTTCGAGGCCGAGCACGACCGGCTGCGCCGCGAGCTGTCGACCATCGACCAGCTCTGATGGTGCGTCGCAGCCGGCTCGACGCCGAGCTCGTGCGCCGCGGCCTGGCCCGGTCGCGGGAGGACGCGGTCAGCCTCATCGCCGAGGGACGGGTGCTGGTCTCCGGGCAGGCGGCCACCAAGCCCGCGACGGGGGTGGAGGCCGGCACGCCGGTGCTCGTCCGCACCGATCCCGACGAGCCGCGCTGGGTCAGCCGGGGGGCGCACAAGCTGCTCGGCGCGCTCGGTGCCTTCCCCGTGCAGGTCTCCGGCCGCCGGGCCCTCGACGCCGGCGCGTCCACCGGTGGCTTCACCGAGGTGCTGCTGAGCCGCGGCGCCCGGGAGGTGGTCGCGGTCGACGTCGGGTACGGCGAACTCGCCTGGTCGCTGCGCACCGACGACCGGGTGGTCGTCCACGAGCGCACCAACGTCCGCGACCTGCAGGCCGCGGCGATCGACGGTCCGGTCGACCTGGTCGTCGCCGACCTGTCGTTCATCTCGCTGCGCCTGGTGCTCCCCGCGCTCGCCGGCTGCGCCACACCGGACGCCGACCTGGTCCCGATGGTGAAGCCCCAGTTCGAGGTGGGGCGTGACCGGCTGGGTGCCGGGGGAGTGGTCCGGGACCCGGCGTTGCGGGCCGATGCCGTGCTCACCGTGGCGCGAGCCGCGGCCGAGCTCGGCTGGGGCACCGCCGGGGTGGTGGCCAGCCCGCTGCCCGGTCCGGCGGGCAATGTGGAGTTCTTCCTCTGGCTCCGCCGGGACGCACCGCCGCCGGAGCCCGCCGACGTCGAACGAGCAGTCCAGGAGGGACCACAGTGACCGAGCAGGCGAGGTCGCCCCGGATCGGGGCAGGAACGGGAACGGGTCCGACGGTCGCCGGCGGGGAGACCTCATGAGCCAGTGCGGAGCGGCGCAGTCCGAGCAGACCACCCGGCGGGTGCTGCTCGCCGTGCACACCGGCCGCGCCGACATCATCGACCTCGCCCGGTCGGCCGCCGCCCGGCTGACGGAGGCCGGGATCGTCGTCCGGGTGCTGGACGACGAGTCCGACGACCTGGCGATCCCCGGCGCCGAGGTCTGTGCGTTCGGTCCGGAGGCAGCGCGCGACGCCGAGATCGTGCTCGTCCTCGGCGGCGACGGGACCTTCCTGCGGGCCGCCGAGCTGACCCGGGCGACCGACGCCGCGCTGGTCGGGGTCAACCTCGGCCGGGTGGGGTTCCTCGCCGAGACCGAGCCCGAGACGGTCGAGGACATGCTGCACGCCGTCGAGCACTGCCGGTACGAGGTCGAGGAACGACTGACCATCGAGGCCGCCGTGCTCGATGCGGACGGCCGGCGGGTCAGCGGGACCTGGGCGCTCAACGAGGTGTCGATCGAGAAGGCCGAGCGCTCCCGCGTGCTCGACGTGGTGCTGGCCATCGACGGTCGCCCACTGACCAGCTTCGGCTGCGACGGCGTGCTGTGCGCAACGCCCACCGGGTCGACTGCCTATGCGTTCTCCGCCGGCGGCCCGGTCATCTGGCCCGACGTGGAGGCGCTGCTCGTCGTGCCCACCAACGCGCACGCCCTCTTCTCGCGGCCGCTGGTGACCTCCCCCACCTCGGTGCTCACCGTCGCCGTGCCCGCCGACGGCAACCGGGCCCGGGTCTCCGCCGACGGCCGGCGCATCCTGGAGGTCCCCGACGGCGGCCGGGTCGAGGTGCGCCGCTCCGACCGGCCGGTGCGGATCGCCCGGGTCCACCCGACGTCCTTCGGTGACCGGCTGGTGGCCAAGTTCGGGCTGCCGGTCCGCGGCTTCCGCGACGCCCGGTCGCACGGCCCCGGTCACGAGGCCCCCGGGTGGCGCAACGTCCTGGACCGGCAGATCACCGCGGCCGACGGCTCCAGCTCGTCGTGGGTCGTGCCTGCCGACCTGGCGGGGTCTCCGCGGGACCAGCAACGCGGGGGGGAGGTGACCGGTGGCGACGAGGACGGCGGGTCGTGAGTCGGCCGCCAAGCGGACCGGCAGGCCCGACGGCGGCGCCACGAGGGCGCCGGCCGGCGGAGCGGAGGAGGCGGCTCCGGTCGTCGTCGGCACCCCGGAGGCGGCACGCAACGGTGCCCTGACCGAGCTGCGCATCCGCGGGCTCGGTGCCATCGACGACGTCACCCTCGAGCTCGGCCGCGGCCTGACCGTGGTGACCGGCGAGACCGGCGCCGGCAAGACCATGGTGGTCACCGGGCTGACCCTGCTGTTCGGTGGCCGCGCCGACCCCGGTCGCGTCCGCGCCGGTGGCCGGGCGGGTGTCGAGGGTCGGCTGCTGCTGCCGCCCGGGTCGCCGGTGTGGGCCCGGGCAGCCGACGCGGGCGGTGAACCGGATGAGGACGGCACGCTGATCCTCGCCCGCACCGTGAGCGCCGAGGGTCGTTCCCGGGCCTATCTCGGTGGTCGGAGCGTCCCGGTCGGCGTGGTCGCCGAGCTCGCCGAGGACCTGCTGGCGGTGCACGGGCAGACCGACCAGCTCCGGCTCACCCGCCCGACCGAGCAGCGCCGCGCGCTGGACCGGTACGCCGGCCTGGAGCACCTGGCCCTGCTCGACGACCACCGGACCGCCCACGCGCGGTGGCGGCAACTGGCCGACGACCTTGACCGCCGCCGCACCCAGGCCCGGGAGCTCGCGCAGACCGCCGACGTGCTGCGGCACGGGCTGGAGGAGATCTCCGCCCTCGCGCCGGAACCGGGGGAGGACGAGGCGCTGGACGCGCTGGCCGCCCGGCTCGGCGACGCCGACGCACTGCGCGCCGCGGCCGACGTGGCCCGGCTGGCGCTCGTCGGGGACGTCACCGGAGACCTCGGCGGAGCAGAGGCGCCGCAGGACGCCACCATGTCCCTCGCCGTCGCCGAGCGGGCGCTGGCCGGCTCCAACGACCCGGCCCTCGTCCTGTTGGCGCGTGATCTCGCTGACGCCGTCGCCGTCGTGTCCGACGTCGCGGTGCAGCTGGCCGGGTACGTCGCCGACCTGGATGCCGACCCGGCCCGGCTGGCCGAGGTCCTCGACCGGCGCGCCGCCCTCACCGCACTCGTCCGCAAGTACGCCGACGCCGGCGAGGGCCTGGCCGGCGTGCTGTCCTGGGCCGCCGACGCGGCCGACCGGTTGTCCCAGCTCGACGTGTCCGACGAGGCGCTGGAGGCGCTGACGACCGCCCGCGATGCGGCCCGCGCGGAGCTCGCCGAGCTGTCCACCCGGGTCACTGCCGGGCGGACGGCCGCCGCGGCGGGGTTCGCCGCAGACGTCGGTGCCGAGCTCGCCGGGCTGGCGATGAAGAACGCCCAGGTGTCCTTCCGGATCGACAGCGATCCCGGGTCGCCGGGTCCCGAGGGCGTCGACGAGGTCGCGCTGCTGCTGTCGCCGCACCCGGGTGCGCCTGCCCGGCCGGTGCACAAGGGCGCCTCCGGCGGCGAGCTGTCCCGGGTGATGCTGGCCATCGAGGTCGTCTTCGCCGGGGCCGACCCGGTGCCGGTGATGGTCTTCGACGAGGTCGACGCCGGCGTCGGCGGTCAGGCGGCCGGTGAGATCGGCCGGCGACTGGCCCGACTGGCCGGCGAGCACCAGGTCGTCGTGGTCACGCATCTGGCCCAGGTCGCCGCGTACGCCGACAACCACCTCGTGGTCGACAAGGCGCCCGACACCGCGCAGGGGGTCACCGCCACCGACATCCGCGCGGTCGACGGCGAGGACCGGGTGCGAGAACTCGCCCGGATGCTGTCCGGCCTGGCCGACAGCGACACCGGCCAGGCCCACGCCCGGGAACTCCTCGCCGTGGCGGCCGAACGGGGCTAGGAGGTCGGGCCCCCGGATCCCGCCGCGGGTGGACGGTCCCGATCCCCCGGAGCGGGCCGGGGCGGGGGCCTTCCTCAGCGGCGCTTGGCGTACCCGGCCAGGCCGAACTGCAGCAGGGCCAGCCCGCGACGGCCCTGGGTGCGCAGCTCGGTCACCAGGTCGGGGCCCGAGTCCCCGGCCAGCACCCGGTCGCGGGCCAGTTCCATCATCGCGGCGTACAACCCGAGCACCGCGTGCGCGGCCAGCCACGGTTCCAGGGCGCCGGCCCTTGCGTGGGTCTCCAGCGCGATCTCCTCGGCGAGGGCGTCGGTGAGGGTGCCGAGGATCTCCCGCTCCCGAATCTGCAGCGTCCGGCTGGCCCGCACCACCCGGGCCATCTC
>JAOPWO010000439.1 GCA_025965635.1 Modestobacter sp.
GCCAGCGAGAGCGGGCCCGCGATGTCGACGATCAGCTCGGTCGCGGCCTGCTGCAGCTCGGAGCCGCGGAGCTTGAGCACCGAGGACGCCGGGTGCGGCTTCCCGTCGGCGGAGTTTGCGACCACGCGCAGTGCGGTGAGCTCGAGCGCGACCAGCTCATTCTCCAGCTCGGCGATCCGGGCGGCCATGCGCGGGTCCTCCGAGAGGGGACGGCCACCGTCGGTGATCTCGCTCGCCTTCTCCTTGGCCTCGGCCAGCAGTCGCTTGGTGTAGCCGATCCGCGCGATGCCCACGCGCTCGTTGCCGAGCAGGAACTTCGCGTAGTCCCAGCCGCGGTTCTCCTCGCCGATGAGGTTCTCCGCCGGAACCCGGACGTCCTCGAAGAAGACCTCGTTGACCTCGTAGCCGCCGTCGATCAGCTCGATCGGCCGCAGGGTCACGCCGGGGGAGTCCATCGGGAACAGCAGGAACGAGATGCCGCGCTGCCGCTTCTCCGCCGTCGGGTCGGTGCGCACCAGGCAGAAGATCCAGTCGGCATGCTGGCCCAGCGTCGTCCAGGTCTTCTGCCCGTTGACCACGTAGTGGTCGCCGTCCCGGACGGCGGCGGTGCGCAGCGAGGCCAGGTCGGACCCGGCGTCGGGCTCGGAGAAGCCCTGGCACCACCAGATGTCCAGGTTCGCCGTCGCCGGCAGGAACCGCTCCTTCTGCTCCTGGTTGCCGAACGCCGCGATCACCGGGCCCACCATCGAGGTGTTGAACGCCAGCGGCGGGGGCACGCAGGCCGCCATCATCTCCTCGTGCCAGATGTGGCGCTGCAGCGGCGTCCAGCCGCGGCCGCCCCACTCCTCCGGCCAGTGCGGGACGGCGAGACCAGCGGCGTTGAGCGCGCGCTGGGCCGCCACGATCTGGTCCCTGCTCAGTTCACGACGAGCCGCGACCGCGTCCCGGATCGACTGCGGGACCGCGGTGGTGAAGAAGGTGCGCATCTCCTCCCGGAACGACTGGTCCTCGGGTGACAGGTGCAAACGCATCGGGCCTCATCCCTGAACACGGCTCCCGCCGTCTCGATCGGGTGTCTTCCGACGCCTGGCCGGGCGCCGGGACCGAACAGCCCACACGGGCTACCGGTGAGTATCCCCAAGGGCGACCGGCCCGCGACCGGACACCCCGGGAGGCCGCCGCCTGATCCGCCGCCTGATCCGCCGCCTGATCCCAGCCCTCCGGTCCCCGCCCGGTGACTCGCCCGAAGGGGGGAACTGTGCGCCGACCGGTGTAGTGGCGGCGGGCCCGGGCCGATGGTCCTGCAACGAGCCGGGGAGTCCGGCTGCAGGACGGGGGCGGGGCGAGCGTGACACTGCGGGCTGACGCGCCGATCGGGAGACCGGTGCCCCCCGAGGTCATGGCCGCGGTCTTCCACAGCACGATCCTGAGCGACCGGATGGCGCTGGTCGTCGTCGCGGTCGTGGCCGGCGCCCGCACCGTGGCCTGGACCAACGACAAGGCCGTGGAGCTGTTCGGCTACGCCCCCGAGGACTTCCTCGGCCTGCCCGTCGAGCACCTGCTGCCCACCCTGCGCGGCGGGGAGCTCAAGCTGCTGCTGCGCCGGGAGCGCACCGTCTCGATGACCCTGCCGGTGCGCTCGGCGAGCGGCGCCGCGCTGGAGTGCGTCGTCAAGGCCACCCCGGACCAGGCGGGGCGCCTGTGGACGCTGCGCGTGTTCACCGTGGACGGCGATCAGGAACGCGCCGTCAAGGCCACCGCCGACGCCCACGAACGGCGCTTCGCCACCTTGACCGAGCGGTCGCCGGTCCCGATGCTGCTCTCCGAGCAGGGCATGCGGCTGGCGCACGTCAACGACGCCTTCTGCGCTCTGGTCGGCCTGCGGGCCGACCAGCTGCTGGGCACCGGCTGGCTGGGCGTGCTCCACCCCGACGACCTCGACGGCGTGCTCGAACAGGCTGCCGCGGTCCTGGACAGGGGCGAGGGCGAGGTGCAGGCCCGGCTGGTGCGGGAGGACGGCACGGTCCGGGCGACGGTCATCCGCTTCGCCCACTTCTTCACGCCCGGCGTGGGCGCTGGTTTCGTCGGCACCATCGAGGACATCACCGAGCGGCTGGCCTTCGAGACCCGGCTCGCCCACCAGGCCCACCACGACCCGCTCACCGGTCTGCCCAACCGCACGCTGCTCGCCGAGTACGTCGCCGACCGGTTCGACCCGGCCGGGTCGGGGCTGGCCTGCATCTTCCTCGACCTGGACAACTTCAAGGTCGTCAACGACTCGCTCGGGCACGCCGCCGGTGACGTGCTGCTCGTCGAGGTGGCCGCCCGGCTGCGGTCGGTCGTCCGCCCGAACGACCTCGTCGCCCGGTTCGGCGGGGACGAGTTCGTGGTCGTCTGCGACGACGTCGACGAGGACGACGCGGTCGCGCTGGCCGAGCGCATCGTCGAGACGCTGGGGCGGCCGCTGCACATCGGCGGCCTGGACCACCGGCCCCGGGCGAGCATCGGGGTGACCGTGCAGACCGAGGAGCACGCCTGCGCCGAGGAGCTCATCCGCGACTGCGACATCGCCATGTACCAGGCCAAGGTCGGTGGGGGCGGCCGGATCACCGTCCTGGACCACCGGGCACGCGCGCAGGCCCGGGACAAGCTGCGCCTGGTCGCCGACCTCCGCGCCGCGATCGAGGCCCGCGACGTCACGCTGCTCTACCAGCCCATCTTCAGCACCGCGGACGGCGCTCCGGTCGCCGTCGAGTCGCTCGCCCGGTGGGAGCACCCCGAGCGGGGTGCCATCAACCCGGCGACGTTCGTCCCGCTGGCCGAGGAGAACGGCCTGATCGCCGCCCTGGGCCTGCTGGTCCTGGACGAGACGTGCCGGCAGCTGGCCGAGTGGGACCGGGTGCTCGGCGCGGACGCACCGGCCCGGGCGAACGTCAACGTCTCCGCGCTGCAGCTCGACCGGCACCTCCGCGGGCACGTCGAGTCGGCGCTCGAGCGCCACGGGCTGGCTGCCAGCCGGCTGTCGGTGGAGATCACCGAGTCCGCGCTGGTCAAGGACCCCGCCTCGGCGCGGACGGTGCTGTTGCAGTTGCGCGACCTCGGTGTGGAGCTGGCGATCGACGACTTCGGCACCGGCTACTCCTCGCTGGCCTACCTGCGGCACCTGCCGGTCACCTGCCTGAAGGTCGACCGGTCGTTCGTCGCCGAGCTCAGCGACGGCCACCCCGAGATCACCACCGCCGTCATCGCGCTGGCCAGCAGTCTCGGCCTGCACACCGTCGCCGAGGGCGTGGAGACCGCCGAGCAGGCCGCCGAGCTGGCCCGGCTCGGGGCCACCTACCTGCAGGGTTTCAGCCTGGCCCAGCCGATGAGCGGAGCGACCCTCACCGCCTGGTTCGCCGGCCGGCTGAGCGTCCTGCGATGACCCTGATCGACCACCTGCACACCGACCGGAGAGCCGACATGACCACGACCCTCGCGGCTGCCCCCGTCTTCGACATCGAGGCGGTGCTGGCCAGCATCGACACGATGGCGACGCGGAAGCCCGTCGCCGCCCAGATCGTGTCGGTGGCCAACGCCGACGGGACCAGCGCCAAGGAGCTGTCGGCGGCGGTCGCCTGCGACGTGCCCCTGGCCGGCCGGGTGCTGAAGCTGGCCAACTCCGCCTACTTCGGCATGCGCGGCCGGGTCACCTCACTGCAGTTCGCCGTCACCGTCGTCGGGTTCACCACCGTGCGGACGATGGCCACCGTGGCGCTGACCGACCTGGACGACGAGTCGCGGTTGCCGGCGGACTTCTGGGACGTCAGCACCAACCTGGCGCTGGCCGCGGCCGGCCTCGCCCCGCGCTTCGGGGAGCGCCCGCAGGACGCGCTGTGCATCGGTCTGCTCGCCCAGCTCGGCGTCGCGCTGCTGCACCACAACGACCCCGGGGGCTATGCCGAGCTGAGCGCCCGGCACCCCGCCGCGGCCGCCCGGCGCACCGCCGAGGTGCGGAACTACGGGATCCACGCGCTCCGGCTCACCTCGGTGGCGCTCGAGCAGTGGGGCTTCCCGCACTCGATGGTCCTGCCGCTGCGCGAGGTCGACGATCTCGACGCACCCGAGGGCGGCCTGCTCCGCACCGCCTTCGAGCTCGCCGGCCGGCTGTGCGCCGCGGGCCACGAGAACGTGCCGGTCCCGGTGCTGTCCGGCGGCCGGGTGGCCGAGCGCGACCTCGCCCCGGTGTTGGAGTCGGTGCGTGCCGAGGCCGAGGAGCTGCGCCGCGCGCTGCTGGGCTGACGGAGGACCTCCGTCCCCCCACCCGTCGCAGGCTCGGCGTGGGCCCCTGGAAGGGGTGGCCTCACGGCAGCCGGACGACGTCGGCGGTGACGCATGCGTCGTCGGTGAGCCGGCCCGGTGCCGGGCTGTCGTACACGACGAGCAGCCGGGGGTCCTCGGGCGGACCGAGCAGGCCGAGGCCCTCGGCGTGGTCGTCGCCGGAGCCGAAGGGCAGGGCCACCTCCCGGGTGAGCTGCTCGTCCCGGACCACCTGCGGTGCCTCGGCGGTGAGCGCACCGTGCCAGCGGAACACCTGCACGGGCCCGTCGAGGTCCATCGTGGGACCGGCCAGCACCAGCAGGTCAGCGCCGTGCGGGCACAGGTCCCGCACGCCGAGGCCGTCGAGGCGCAGCACGTGCTTGCGGTACAGGGCGCCGCCGCCGAACGGGGTCAGCGCCAGGCGGCCCGGGTCGTCGGGGTGCACGTCGGGCCGCAGCTCGAGCACGACCGCCCAGCCGCGCAGCACCGGTCCGCGCAGGCCGAGGTACACCCGGGGGCCGGTCACCGCGATGCCCTCGACGTCCAGCCCGTTGTCCTTCCCCGGGATCGGCAGGAAGGGGGCCAGGTGCTCGTCATCGGCCAGCAGGTCGCGCAGGTCGGTGCCGTGCGCGCCGAACACGGCCGCCCGGTGCCGGACGCCGGCCACCTCGAGCTCCCGCACCAGCGTGGGCAGCCCGTCGACCTCGGTGACCGGGATGCGGACCAGCACCTGGCGGTTGGCCTGACCGGTGACCCTCGCCAGCCGGCTCAGTGCCTTCTCGCCGGTGTGCCGGGCTTTGATCCGGCGACGGCGCAGGCTGTGCGACCCCACCGCCCACAGGAAGTCGCCGTGCCGCGCCAGCCCCTCGATGTCGGCCTCCTCGGCGCCGTCCGTGCCGGGCAGGTCGACGAGGTCGGCGAGCCGGTACGTGGTCTGGTCGCGGAACTCGGCGGGGTCCCGGGGGTCGTCGGCGACCAGCCGCTCCACCGTGGCGGTCTCGTCCCCGGCCACCCACAGCACCGGACCGTCGCTGCGGACCGCGGACAGGTTGGTGTGCGTCCCGGCGGTCCGCGCCTCCTGCCCGAACCGCAACCGGACGGTCCGCTCGACGCTCATGGGCACGACCCTGGCATGCGCCGGTCGCCGGGGGCCAGCGCCCCGCCACCGCCAGGGCCCGGCGGGTGCGGCGGCGGGGGAGAGCGGGCACTGTGGAGGGGTGTTCGACGTCGACTTCATGGCCCTGCTGACCCGCGAGGTGCTGCGCGAGCGGGCGCCGGTGCTGATCGCCGAGGCCTGCGCATGGACCGTCGGGCTGTCCGACCAGCCGCACCACCTGCGTCGCGGCGGCCGGTTGGTGACCACCGGGGTGACGATCGGCGTGCGGGCGGCCACCGGCCTGCCGCTCAGCGGCGAGGAGGATGGCCGGCTGGAGCTCGGGGACGCCCGGCCCGGCAGCTTCCAGGACGCGTTGAACGCTCTCGCGCCCGACGGCACCGTCTACGTCGAGCGCTTCGATCTGCAGGTCCTGGAGCCGTTCGTGCTGGCCACCTGTGTGCAGGCCGCCGAACGGGCCCGGGCCACGCGCCGGGCGGCCTGGCTGGAGCTCCTCGATGAGCTCGGCGAGGACGGCCGGGACCTGGTCGAGGTGGTCCGGGTGGGGGAGTGGGAGGCGCCGTTGCGGATCGACGCCGAGCACCTGGTGCTGGCCGCGCTGGGCGCGGTGCCCCTGGTGGAGGTGGAGGCCGAGGGCCTCCCGCTGTCCCTGGTCCGGGCCGCTGAGGGGATCGCCCGCACCGCCGTCACGCCGGCCGCGGCGTCGCAGCCGGCCGGTCCCGATGCCGCCGGCGACGACCTCGCCGGCACGCTGTTCCTCGCCCACGCCGCCCTCGACGCGGCCGGGCTGACCCTGCCGGTGCCCCGGGCCGAGGCGGAGACCCTGGTGACCGCCCTGCTCGCCGAGGGGCTGCTGCTGGAGGAGGTGCCCGGGGTGCTCCCGCACCTGCCGGTCCAGCCGGAGACCGCCGCCGAGGTCCAGGCGATCGTCGCGGCCGCCGGCCCGGGCCTCTGACAGGGCCTCTGACAGGGCCTCTGACAGGGGCCGGGGCGCCGGACACGGCCGTCGATACTGACCCGATGACCGTGCACCTGCGCAGCGACGACGCCGAGCTGACCGTCGACCTCTCGGTCGGAGCCCGCTGGACCTCGTGGCGGGTAGCCGGCCTGGAGCTGCTCACCGCGGCCGACGTGACGCTGCCCCCGGGCATGCGGGCCGGCAACTTCGTGATGGCCCCGTACGCCGGCCGGCTCGGGGGAGGGCGGGTCGTGGTGGCCGGGGCGGAGCACCAGCTGCCGCGACCGGCGCCTCCGCACGCCATCCACGGCACCGTCACCGAGCGGCCGTGGGAGGTGCTCGACGCCGGCCCGGACCGGCTGCGGTGCGCCGTCGACCTGGGCACCGACTGGCCGGCCCGAGGGCGGGTCGAGCAGCGGCTGCAGCTCGCCGATGACTCGTTGACCAGCGAACTGACCCTGCACGCCGACGACGCCATGCCGGTGACGATGGGCTGGCACCCGTGGTTCGCCCGCCGGCTCGCCCGCGGCGGGGACGCCCACTGGCTGCTCAGCGGCGGCCGGCAGTACGGGCGGTCGGCCGAGTGGCTGCCCACCCATCCCCTGACGCCGCTCCGCCCGGGCCCCTGGGACGACTGCTTCCGTGGCTTCACCGCGCCCCCGGGGCTGCGCTGGCCGGGCGCCCTCGAGCTGCGCGTGGAGTCCAGCGCCGACCACTGGGTGCTGTTCGACGAGCGCGCCGGCGAGCTGTGCCTGGAGCCGCAGACCGGTCCGCCGGACGCCCCTGCCCTGGGCGAGGCGACCGAGGTGCCGGCCGGCGGCAGCCTCCAGCTGCGCTGCACCTGGCGCTGGCGGCAGCTGTCCTGACCCCGGTCGGACGGCCCGGCCCACCCTCCCAGGCCCCTGGGGGGCCGGTCGGTTCGGCCACGAAACGGTCACGGCGTGACCCGGCAGGGCCTTGTGACCTTGACAACAGGCTGCCTGGGCCAGCACTGTCACCGCGATAACGAACAACCGTTCGCACAACGAAAAACCATCCGGTGGGCATCCGGCCACCGACGGTGGGGGATGGCGAGCCGGTCGGTCCAGACACGTCCAGCAGCGGCCCCCGGGCCGCTCGGAACGGGGAAGAGGCACCACGTGAACGTCAGCGACGACGTCCGGCCCGATGGCGGCAGGGGCACCCGGGCCCAGGGGCGGGACGTGCGGGCATGAGCGGGGCGACCGTCTCGGCGCCCACGCCCACCGAGCCGTCGCCGACGGCGCCCACGCAGCGGAACGGCTTCGGCCGCGCGCTGCTGGCCCAGGAGTACCTCGGCGTGCTCATCGCCACCCTGGGTCTGGTCCTGGTGATCGGCGCGTTCTACCCGCGCTTCCTCCAGTTCGACCAGCTCATGGCCATCCTCAACCAGGCCACCTACGTCGGGATCCTGGCCTGTGGGATGGCGTTCCTGCTGGCCATGCGCGAGCTCGACCTGTCGGTCGGATCGGTCTACGCGCTCACCGCGCTGGCGTGCGCGATGCTCGCGGACTCGGGGATGAACCCGTGGCTGGCCGCCCTGGTGTCGATCGTCGCCGGGGGGCTGCTCGGCCTGTTCAACGCCCTGCTCATCCAGTACTTCGGCCTGCCGTCCATCGTGGCCACGCTCGCCACCCTGGCGATGTTCCGCGGGCTCACCCTCGCGCTGAGCGACGGGACCCAGGTGCTGGGCCCGCCGGTCGACGACCCGTTCTCCCAGGTGATCAGCGGTGACGTCCTCGGCGTGCCGGTCACCGGCATCGTGCTCGTGGTGGTCGCGGTCGTGCTCACCGTGGTGCTGCGCGCCACGCCGTTCGGCTACCGCGTGCGGTCCATCGGCTCCAACCCCGACGCCGCGCTGTTCAGCGGTATCCCGGTGAACCGGGTGCGCATGCAGGCCTTCGTGCTCAGCGGGGCCCTCGGCGGCCTGGCCGGCGTGCTGACCATCGGTTACCTCGGTGCCGCGGACCCCAACACCGGCAGCGGCTACGAGCTGCTGGCCATCGCTGCTGCCGTCATCGGCGGCACGTCACTGGCCGGCGGCAAGGCCACCATCGTGGGCGCCGCCCTCGGTGCGGTGCTGCTGGGCGTGGTGGGCAGCGGTCTGGCCTACTTCAGCGTCCCGATCAACTGGAACCAGTTCGCCACCGGCGCGGTGATCCTCGGCGCGGTCTCCCTCGACAGCGCCGTCCGCCGCCGCCGCCGCCGTGCCCGCGCCGGCAGCGGCGTGCACCTCTGAGCCCGGGCTCGTCCGAGCCCGTGCACCACTGAGGCGTGGCCCGGTCCCCGGCCCGCTCTCCCGCACCCGACTCGGGGCCGACGTGGTCCGCGAGCCTGTCACCCCTGTCCCACCCGTCCATCTCAGGAGGAACATCGTGCGTACACGATCAGCGTCGACCGTGCGTACCGGTCCCGTGGCCCGCGGATCCCGCGTGCTCGTGGCCAGTGCCGTAGTCGTGCTCATGGCTGCCTGCGGCAGCAGCGACACCGAGGGCGGGGGCAGCGGGGCGGGCGGTGACGCCGCCGCGGCCGCCGAGGACCTCAAGATCGCCTTCATCGGCGCCGACGGCAGCCAGAACTTCGCCATCGAGATGATGGAGGGCGCGGAGGCGGCCGGCGAGGAGTTCGGCGTCGACGTCCAGGTCATCGCACCGACGAAGCTCGACGGCCCGGCCCAGGTCAAGATGTTCGAGGACGCGATCCGCACCGCCACCGACGGCATCGCCGTCGAGACGCTCACCCCCGACCTGCTCACGCGGGCAGAGGCGCGCGCCGTCGAGGCCGGCATCCCGGTCATCGCAGTGGACACCCCGCCGCTCCCGGGCTCGGGCATCACCACCTACATCGGCAACGACAACCTCGCCGCCGGCGAGATGCTGGCCGGGGCCGCCATCGAGAAGCTGCAGGCGGCCGGCACCACCACCGGCAAGGCCGTCGTGGCCAGCCCGATCCCGGGTGTTCCCACCCTGGACCTGCGCGCCGAGGGCATGGCGAAGGCGTTCAAGGAGAAGCTGCCGGGCTTCGAGGTCGTCGGCCCGGTGGCCAGCGCCCCCGACCCGACCGGCAACTACAGCGCCTGGAACAACCTCGTCTCGGCCAACGCCGGGGCCACGGTGTTCATGGACGCCGGTGACGCCGCCCTCGCCTCCCTCGCCCGGATCAACCGGGAGAAGGGCGGCAACCTGCTGACCGGTGCGTTCGACCTGAACAAGGGCGGGCTCGAAGAGGTCGCCGCGGGCACCAACTTCGCCGCCGCCGACCCGCAGCACTTCCTCAAGGGCTACCTGGCCACCCGCATGCTGATCGAGAACGCGCTGGGCGAGAACGAGATCCCCGAGGGCTGGTGGGTCAGCACCGCTGAGCTGGTCACCCAGGACAACGTCGCGGCGATCCAGGCCCGCCAGGAGTCGCGTCAGGCCAAGCTGGACTACTACAAGCCGCTCGCCGAGGAGCAGTTCGCCAACCCGCCGATCCAGCCGCTGGAGGGCTGAGACCGGTGCTCGAGGCGCAGGGCATCCGCAAGGCCTACGGCGGCGTCGTCGCTCTGGCCGGGGTCGACCTGACCGTTCGCGCCGGCAGCGTCCACGCGCTGCTCGGCGAGAACGGTGCCGGGAAGTCGACGCTGGTCAAGGTGCTCGTCGGTGCCGTGACCCCGGACGCGGGTGTCCTGCGCCTGGGTGGCAAGGAACTGACGGTCGCCAACAGCGCGGACGCGGTCGACCAGGGCATCGCCGTGGTCTCCCAGGAACTGAGCCTGTTCCCGGACCTCGACGTGCTGTCCAACCTGTTCCCGATGCGCGAGTACCGGCGGGGTCCGTTGGTGGACCGCCGCCGGATGGCGGCCAAGGCCCGGCCGGTGCTCGACGAACTGGGGCTGGACATCGGCCTCGACGACCCGGTCGAGGACCTGCCGCTGGACCAGCGCCAGCTGCTGGAGATCGCCCGGGCCCTGGTCGCCGACCCGGCCGTGCTGATCCTCGACGAGCCGACGTCGGCACTGCACTCCCGGGAGACCGAGCGGCTGCACGACGTGCTGCGCCGGCTCCGCAAGCGGGACGTGGCGGTCGTCTACGTCTCGCACCACCTGGAGGACGTGCTCGCCGTCTGCGACGAGGTCACGATCATGCGGGACGGTCGGGTGGCCGTCCCCTCGGTGCCGGCCAGCACGCTGACCGTCGACCGGATCGTGCAGCACATGCTCGGCGACAAGGTCGCCGCGATCGTGGAGGAGCGCACGCAGCAGGGGGAGCAGGTCGTCGACCACGGTCAGCCGGCCCTGCGGCTGGAGAACGTGACCGTGCCCGGGGCGCTGGAGGACGTCGACCTCGCCGTCCCCTGCGGGCGGGTGGTGGGCCTGGCCGGCATCGCCGGTGCCGGGCACCGGGCCGTGCTCGACGTGGCGTCGGGCGTGACGCGGCCCACGCGGGGCCGGGTCGTCCTGCCCGACGGCTCCCCCCTGAAGGCGGGGCTGCGGGGCGCCATCAGCCAGGGCGTCGCCATCGTCTCCGGCGACCGGAAGCGCTTCGGCGTCATGCTCGACAAGCCGATCTGGGACAACATCGGCCAGGTGAGCTCGGTCGCGATGCGCCGGGACGGGATGTTCATCCGGGCCTCCCGGATCCGGGAGCGCGCCGGCGAGCACGTGCGGCGGCTGGGCATCAAGACGCCGTCGGTCGACCAGGAGGTCGGCATGCTCTCCGGTGGCAACCAGCAGAAGGTCGTCTTCGCCAAGTGGCTGGAGGCGAAGCCGACGGTGCTGCTGCTCGACGACCCCACCCGGGGGATCGACGTCGGCGCCAAGGCGGAGATCTACAACCTGTTCCGCGAGCTGGCCGACGGCGGGGCCGTGCAGCTGGTGTCGTCGTCGGACCCGCGCGAGCTGGCCGCCGTCTGCGACGAGGTGGTCGTCTTCCACGAGGGCAAGGTCTGCGCCCGGCTCAGCGGGCGGCACCTCGACGCCCACACCCTGCTCGAGGTGATGAACACCGGCATCCCGCCCTCGGACGGGGAGCCGGACCGGGAGACCGCGGGCCGGCACGCGGGGTGACGTAGCACCCCGGAACGGCAGAGCGGGCCCCGACCGGTCGGGGCCCGCTCTGCCCTGCTGCAAGGACCTGCCCTGAGCTCGTGAGGGGTGGGGGGCGGCGGGGTCCTTCTTCAGCGGTCCAGGAAGTCGACCAGCTCCGCCGTCGCCGACAGGTAGGGCGAGTGGTCCATCGGCAGCTCGAGCACGTCGGTGCACGGGCTCTGCGCGATCATGTACCGCTGCAGCCGGGCCGGGATCGCGCGGTCCTCGGTGCACAGCACGTAGCTGCGCGGGACGTCGTCGACGCCGCCGTCCAGCGTGACCGGGGTGATGAACGGGACGACCGGCTGCCGGCCCTGGCGGTCCAGCGCCCACTCCGTCCACTCCTCGGACGTGGTCCCGTAGAAGACCTCCCGGCAGGCCTCGCGGGACATGTCCGCGACCGGCGGCTCGCCGCTGGCGGTCAGGTTGGCCTGGACGCCGTCGCCGGCGCCCTCGGGCAGGCCGGTGAGCGACACGAGGCTCTGGCCGTCCCGGGGCAGGAAGGCCGCGACGTACACCAGCCGGGAGATCCGCTCGGGACAGCGGGCGGCAGTCTGGGTGATGACGACGCCGCCCATGCTGTGGCCCACCAGGACCGCCTCCTCCGGCGACTCGGCGATCACCGCGCAGACCCGATCGACGTAGGCGTCCAGGGTCACGTCCTCGACCGGCGTGGGATCGGCACCCGACCCCGGCAGGTCGGGAGCGGAGACGGTGTGCCCCCGGCGCTCGAGCTCGGTGACCACCGGCTCCCAGCACCAGCCGCCGGCGAAAGCGCCGTGGACGAGGACGAAGCGGGTCATGGGGGATCTCCTGGGTCGGTAGGGGTGGACGGCTGCTCCGGAGGGCCGGTGCACCGGCAGAGGGTGCCGCTGATCGCCTCGCGGATCTCGCCCCGGGTGGGGGAGGGCAGGCGCTCGAGCAGGTCCTCGGCGGCGAACAGCATCCCGGACAGGCAGAAGCCGCACGGGAAGGCGTTGTTCGCCCAGAACGCCGACTGCCGCGGGGTCAGTGTGCCCTCGGCGTCCAGGCCCTCCAGGGTCTGCACCGCAGCGCCCTGCTCGGGGGCGGCGGTGCGGCGTTCACCGTTGAGGGTCAGCTGCACCGTGCCGGCGGGCGCCGGGGTGGGGTCGGCGGTCATGCGGGCGTCACGTCGACCCACAGCGGGGTCGCGGTCACCGCGCCCAGGACGAGGGACACCTCCCGGCAGACCCCGTGCCCGTCCAGCCGGAGCAGGGCCGCCGCGGTGGCGATCGGCCACGAGCTGCCGCCGCGCTTGAGCTTCACGTAGCCGTGCCCGGCGCCGACCGCGCTCGGCACGGCGACGCCCACCAGCACCTCGCCGGGCAGCAGCGAGGAGTGCATGGCGCCGGCGAACAGGTCGGCCACCGGGAAGGACCGCTCACCGGCCGGGGGGGCACCGCCGACCCGCCGACGGTCGCCTGGCTGCGCAGGCCCAGCCGCCGGTGATGCCTTCGGCCATGGTGCGCAGCAGCGGGGCGGAGCGCGTGACGTCGGGGCTGGCCCACAGCTCGGCGTAGGTGCACATGGCGCCCAGCGAGAGGCCGTCGCCGGCGGCGGTCACACCGCCCGGCCCGGCCCGGCGCAGGTCCACCAGCCGGTCCGGCCGGGACTCCGCGCGGCTCATCTCCGGCAGCACCCAGGTGCCCCGGCCAGCACCCGGCCGCCGCTGCCCAGCGCCGCGGCGCAGCCGGCCACGCTGTCGGGGCGTCCAGCCCGTGCGGCGGGCGGACCCTCGCCGCGTGCGTCGTCCCGGGCAGGGTGACGTCGCCGGTGTAGACGGCCCGGCCGGTCAGGCGCGCGTCGCTGTCGTGCCGCTCGACCCGCTGCCCGGCCGACCGCCGGGGGAGCGTCGACGTCACCCGGCGGTCCTCTCGGCCGCGTGCTCCTGGACGACGGCCTCCTGGACCACGAGGTCGATCTGGGCGTGCCGGTAGGGGTTGCTGACGCCGTACCGCTGCGCGCCGTCGGGGTCGTCGACCGGCTCGAAGTCGCGCACCAGGCTGCGCTTGACCGCGAACACGGCGTCGGAGTCCAGGTAGGGGCTGCCGGACACGAAGATGTGCGTGGTGACCGGGGTGTAGCCCGGGGCGTCGGCGATGAAGTGGATGTGGGCCGGCCGGTTCGGGTGCCGCCGGGTCGCGGCCAGCAGCTGGCCGACCGGGCCGTCGGCGGGGATCGGGTAGTAGCTGGGCACCACGGTGACGAAGGAGAAGCGGCCCTCGTCGTCGGTGGTGAACAGCCCGCGGCCGTTGCCGGCCGGCTGGACGTCGGGCACCTGCACGTCGTAGAAGCCGTTCTCGTCGGCCTGCCAGACGTCGACCAGCGCGCCGGCGATCGGCGACCCGTCGGTGGTGAGCACCCGGCCGGTGACCACGCAGGGCTGCTTGCCGCCGACCAGGTCGATGGACTCGCCGTTGGCCCGCACCGGCGACTCGGTCATGTGGAACGGGCCGAGGACGGTGGCCTCGGTGGCGCCGGCGACCTTGCGGTGGTTGATGTTCTCGACCAGCGCGGAGATGCCCAGGACGTCGGAGAGCAGCACGAACTCCTGGCGGACGTCGTCGCACTTCTGCCCGGTGCGGGTGAGGAAGTCGATCGCCGCCTGCCACTCGTCCATGGTCGGCTCGGTCTCCCGGACCGCGGCGTGCAGGTGCCGGACGAAGGCGCCCAGCAGCTCCTGCAACCGGCTGTCCGGGGCGCCGGCGAAGCTCCCGACGACGGCGTCGGTGACGGTGTCCTCGGTGATGTCCTCGGCCAGCTCGGCGGGAACGGCCGGGGCCGGGGTGTCCTCGGGGCGGGGGACGGTCATGAGGGGTCTCCGTTCGGGGTCAGCGGGATGACGGGCGGCAGGATCGACGACGGGCGCGCGGTGTCGTGGTGGATGGTGTGCACCGTCGTCCGCGAGCTGGTGACGTGGTGGGGCACGTACCCGGCGTGGGTAGCGTCGGGCACACGTCGTCCACCGAGCCCGGTACCCAGGGCTGGGGCTCCAGCCGTTCCCGGCTGTCGAGGTGGAACGGCGTCCACCGCGTCTCGGGCAGCGGCCGGTCGCTGCCGGTGCGCCACTCGTCGGCGCCGGTCACCCGGTACCGCACCGGGGGCTCGTCGAGGACGCCGGTGTCCAGGACCTTCACTCGATGAGGTCGTAGGAGTCGTACTCCCGTGAGCCGCCGCCGTCGGACCTTGCCCACCCTGCGGGGCGTGCCCACGACGTGCAGGTAGCCGCGCGAGGTGGGGTAGCGGGTGTCGCCGGCTTCCATCGTCCCGCTCCACGACCATCCCCTCGTACCGCGGAGGGCGGTCGTAGTCGGACGGGACGTGCTCGGGCGACGACGGCGTCGACATGGGCAGCCGGGGCCTTCCTGCTGGGCCGGCCGGTGCGGACCACCGGGCACGTGGGTGTGCGTCGGGTCACGCTAACCCGGGCCCGGTCGCCGTCCTGTCCGGTTCGCGCGACCGGCAGCCGCGATGCGCGGTCGATGTGTGCGGGTCAGCCGTGTGCCGGAGGGGGGTGTCCAGGGTCCGGTCCGACCTGCGTCCGTCCCGATGGGAGCTCCGGTGGGCGACTGCACCCCTTCTCCGGCGGCGTGGCGCCGGCGCCGGGCACCGCGCGTGCACGCAGCCTGGTGACCGGGGTCGACGAGCAGTGCCGGTCGGCGATCGTGATGGAGGACGTCGCGAAGGCGCGACCGGCGGCCATGACACCGCGACCGGCGTGGCCACCCAGCCGTGGCGCACCGGGACCGCGCCGGTGGACGACACCGGCCGGTCGTCGACCCCCACGGCACCGACGCCCGGCTCAGCGTGGGCCCGTCGGAGGTCGGCACGATCGTCCGCACCCTGGAGCTGCCGCCGGACGAGGACTCGCGGTCCGACACCGTCGACTACGCGATCGTGCTTCGCGGCGAGATCTACACGGTCATGGACAGCACGGAGGTCGAGGTGACCGCCGGCGACGTGCTCGCGCAGCGCGGTACCCGGGACGCCCGGGCCAACAGGTCCGACGGGTCGTGCCTGCCGGCGTTCGTGCTCACCGGCGGCGGCCTCCCTGCCTGACGCGGGGTCAGCCGGCGCCCAGCGTCTGCGACGGCAGCTCCCCGAACCGCTCCCGGTAGGCGGCCGAGAACCTGCCCAGGTGGGTGAAGCCGCAGCGCCGGGCGGCCTCGGTGACCGTTCCGCCGCCGTCGGCGAGCAGCCGGCGGGCCGCGTCCAACCGCACGGCGCGCAGGTGCGCCCTCGGGGAGACGCCGAGGTGCGCGGCGAAGGACTCCTGCAGCCGCCGCACGCTGCAGCCGGCCGCCACCGCGAGGTCGGGGACCGTGAGCGGCTCGTCGAGGTGGGCGTGCAGGTGGTCCAGGGCGCGGCGGAGGTTGCGCGGGCGCAGCGGTGCCTCCATCCCGGCCAGTGCGTCGCTGAGGTCGTGCCGCTGGGCCGACAGCAGCCCGGCGACCAGGGTGCGCATGTACTGCCGCCGCAGGAGGGCGCCGTCCAGCAGCCCCGGCCGGTCGACCTCGGCGAGGATCAGCTGGGCCAGGGCCAGCCACGACCGGCCGGCGCCGTCCCGGAGGTCGAAGGCGGCGGCCAGCCGCACGGGGCCGGTCACCGGCCGGCCGAGCATCGCGCCCAGCTCGCCCTCCACCAGCTCGCGGCTGAGCTTCAGGCCGATCAGCTCGCTGCCGGCCCGGACGCGCAGCACGTGCGCCCGGCGGGGGCTGTGCACCGCCGCGTGCCCGGGGCGCACGGTCACCTCGTCGCTGCCGCTCACCGCCACCAGCGAGCCGGACAGCGCCAGGTTCACGTGGTAGGTCGTGGTGTCCTCGACCGGGGTGACCTGGACGTCGCCGCCGGGCCGGATGTAGCCGAGGGTGAAGTCGGGCGTGTGCACCGCGTGCAGCACCGAGACGCCCGGGAAGCGGCGACCGGCGCCGGGCACGACCGCCGCCGGGTAGTACACGCTGTTCAGCCGCGCGGTGAACTCGTGCACGTCGCTGGAGCGGCACAACGGGAACCGGTGCAGCGGCAGCGGCGCTCCGGGCATCTCACTCCTCGGTGGACGAACGGCGTCCGCAACCGGACGGTGCACACTCAACCACCCGCCGCCCCAGATGCCGCCGTCTCCGGCGCCGCCGTCCTCCGGTGGAGGAGCGCAGCGGGTCCCGGTGAAGATGTCCCGGTGGAGACCTGGCCCGGCCGCCCCTACCCCCTGGGCGCCACGTACGACGGCACCGGCACCAACGTCGCGCTCTTCTCCGGGCTCGCGGAGCGGGTGGAGCTGTGCCTGTTCGACGAGGCAGGCACCGAGACACGGATCGAGCTGACCGAGGTCGACGGCTTCGTCTGGCACGCGTACCTGCCGGGGGTGCGCCCGGGTCAGCGGTACGGCTACCGCGTGCACGGGCCGTACGACCCCTCCACCGGTGCCCGCTGCAACCCCGCGAAGTTGCTGCTCGACCCCTACGCGAAGGCCGTCGAGGGGCCGGTCGACTGGGACGAGTCGCTGTTCGGCTACCGGTTCGCCGATCCGTCGGCCATCAACGACGCCGACTCCGCCCCGCACCAGGCCCGCGGGGTCGTCGCCGACCCGTACTTCGAATGGGGGCACGACCACCCGCTGCGCGTCCCGTACAGCGAGACCGTCGTCTACGAGGCGCACGTCCGCGGGCTCACCGCGCGGCACCCCGATCTGCCGCCGGAGCTGCGCGGCACCTACGCCGGGCTGGCGCACCCGGCCGTCGTCGAGCACCTGCAGCGGCTCGGCGTCACCACCCTCGAGCTCCTGCCGGTGCACGAGTTCGTGGACGACCACCACCTGGTGGAGCGCGGGCTGTCGAACTACTGGGGCTACAACACGATCGGTTTCTTCGCCCCGCACCACCGCTACGCCGCTCGCGGAACGCGCGGGCAGCAGGTGCCGGAGTTCAAGGCGATGGTGCGGGAGCTGCACCAGGCAGGCATCGAGGTGGTGCTCGACGTCGTCTACAACCACACCGCCGAGGGCAACCACCTCGGGCCCACGCTGTCCTTCCGGGGCATCGACAACCCGGCGTACTACCGGCTGGCCGAGGACCGCGCGCACTACCTGGACTACACCGGCACCGGCAACACCCTCAACGTCCGGCACCCGCACTCGCTGCAGCTGATCATGGACTCGCTGCGGTACTGGGCCACCGAGATGCACGTCGACGGCTTCCGCTTCGACCTGGCCGCCGCGCTGGCCCGGGAGTTCCACGACGTCGACCGGCTGGCCGCCTTCTTCGACCTGGTCCAGCAGGACCCGGTGGTGTCCCAGCTCAAGCTGATCGCCGAGCCGTGGGACGTGGGGGCGGGCGGCTACCAGGTCGGCAACTTCCCGGCGTTGTGGACCGAGTGGAACGGCCGCTACCGCGACGCGGTCCGCGACTTCTGGCGCGGCACGCCGGGCACGGTCGGGGAGTTCGCCTCCCGGCTCACCGGGTCCAGCGACCTGTACCGGTCCAATGGACGGCGTCCGCACGCGTCGATCAACTTCGTGACGGCGCACGACGGGTTCACCCTGCACGACCTGGTGAGCTACGACCGGAAGCACAACGAGGCCAACGGCGAGGACGGCCGGGACGGCGCCGACGACAACCGGTCGTGGAACTGCGGCGTCGAGGGCGAGACCGAGGACCCGGCGGTGCGCGCGCTGCGCGAACGGCAGAAGCGCAACCTGCTCGCCACGCTGTTCCTCTCGCAGGGCGTGCCGATGCTGGTGGCAGGCGACGAGGCCGGCCGCACCCAGGCCGGCAACAACAACGCCTACTGCCAGGACAATGCGCTGTCCTGGGTCGACTGGGAACGGGCCGCCGACTTCGCCGCGCTCACCGACTTCACCGCTCGCCTCGCCCGGCTGCGCCGGGAGCACCCGGTGTTCCGCCGGCGCCGCTTCTTCCAGGGGCGGCCGGTGCGTGGCACCCAGCTGGAGGACATCGCCTGGCTGACCCCGGCCGGGGAGCCGATGACCGACGCGGAGTGGACCGCCGCACACGCCGGGCCGCTGACGGTCTTCCTGAACGGCGAGGGCATCCCCGAACCCGATTCCCGCGGGCGGCGGCTGGTCGACGACTCGTTCCTGCTGCTGGTCAACCCGACCGGGACGGACCGGACGTTCACCCTGCCCGGGCCGGCGTACGGCGCGGCGTGGCGGGGATGTCTGGACACCGCAGCGGAGGAGCCGCCCGCGTCCTCGGTCGAAGCGGGCGCGGCTGTCGTCGTCGGAGCGCACTCGCTGCGCCTGCTGGTCCGGCCGCGGGGGAGCTGACCCGCGGCCGGACCTGCGTCAGCCCCTGCCGGCGGACCGCTCCTGCTCGTACCGCTCGGTCATCGTGGCGACGGCCTGCAACTGCTGGGCGGCGTAGTCCTCGCGGGTCTCCATGGCCCGCGACTCGGCGTCCAGCGTCGCCTCTGCGTGGCTGACCTGGCCGCCCTGGAAGTACGGCATCACGTGCTGGGCGATCAGCTCGTAGGAGCGCTTCGTCGCCTGCGGGTTCGCCCACTCGTGGGCGAGGAGCAGCATCGCGCCGAAGCCGCCGTTCGACTGGTCCCACAGCCGCTCGACCTGGGCCCGGGCGTCCTCGACCGTGCCGATCGCGCCGATGCCGGCCTCGTTGATGAAGTCGATCATCTCCTTGACGTCGCCGCCTTCGACAGCCATCTGCGGGAACGCCGCCGTCTTCTGGAAGTACCGGAACCAGGACTCGATGCCGTGCTCGACGTCGCGGTAGGCCTGCTCCCGGGTTTCGGCGATGTGCATCAGCCCGACGAGCCGCCAGGCCGACCGGTCGACGGTCTTCCCGTGCGCCTCGGCCTGCTCCTGCACGACGTTCCAGTGGTGGGCCAGCGCGTCGAACCCGTCCTGGGTCAGCGTGGCGCCGATCGACAGCAGCCCGACGCCGTGCCTGCCGGCCATCCGCGGGCCGGTGGGTGAGGCGACGGCGGCGACCACCACCTCCAGGTGCGGCTGCGTGTAGGGGCGCAGGTGCAGCCGTGCGTCGATGAGGGTGTGCGTCGGGGTCTCCGCGGAGACGGTCTCCCCGCGCAGCAGCCGCATGATGATGTCCAGGTCGATCGGCAGGAGTTCGCGGGTCTGGGTCGGGTTGAGCCCGAGCATCATCGAGTCCGTGGGCAGCGATCCCGGGCCGCAGCCGAGCATGGCGCGGCCGCGGGTGAGGTGGTCGAGCATCACCATGCGCTCGGCCACCCACAGCGGGTTGTGGTAGGTGATCGACGTGACGCCGGTGCCGAGCTGGCTGCGGACGGATGCGGCACGGTTTCCCCCGTCGGGCCTTCGGGCAGGGTGCACGACATGGCGATCGCGACGATCAACCCCACCACCGGCGAGACCCTCAAGACCTACGAGCCGCTCACCGACGAGGCGCTGGAGGACCGGATCGCCCGGGCCGCGGCTGCCTTCGCGTCCTACCGGCTGACGACGGTCGAGCAGCGGGTCGGCTGGCTCCGTGCCGCGGCCGACGTGCTGGACACCGACACCGGCACCGTGGCCGAGCTGATGACCACCGAGATGGGCAAGACCCTGGCCTCGGCGAAGGCGGAGGTCGGCAAGTGCGCGACGGCGTTGCGCTACTACGCCGAGCGCGGGCCGGCGTTCCTCGAGCCGACGCCCTGTGACGCCGGGGCGGTCGGCGCGCAGGACGCCTACGTCGTCCACCAGCCGCTGGGCGTCGTCCTGGCGGTCATGCCGTGGAACTTCCCGCTGTGGCAGGCGATGCGCTTCGCCGCCCCGGCGCTGATGGCCGGCAACGTCGGTCTGCTCAAGCACGCCAGCAACGTGCCGCAGACCGCCCTGTACATGGAGGAGCTGTTCGCGGAGGCGGGCTTCCCCGCCGACGTGTTCCAGACGCTGCTGATCGGCTCCTCGACCATCGAGCGGGTGCTGCGCGACGACCGCGTGGTCGCCGCCACGCTCACCGGCAGCGCACCGGCCGGCCGGTCGGTGGCCGCGATCGCCGGGGACGCGCTGAAGCCCACCGTCCTCGAGCTCGGCGGCAGCGACCCGTTCATCGTGATGCCGTCGGCGGACCTGGAGACCGCGGCCGGGGTCGCGGTGACATCGCGCAACCAGAACAACGGGCAGAGCTGCATCGCCGCCAAGCGGTTCTTCGTGCACGCCGACGTGGCCGAGGAGTTCATCCGGATCTTCGCGGAGAAGATCGCCGCGCTGACCGTCGGCGACCCGATGGACCCGGACACCCAGGTCGGCCCGCTGGCCACCGAGTCCGGCCGGCAGGACGTCGAGGACTACGTGGAGGACGCCCGGTCCAAGGGCGCCACCGTCGTCGTCGGCGGAAAGCGCCCGGACCGGCCCGGCTGGTTCTACGAGCCGACCCTGCTGACCGGCGTCACACCGGAGATGGCGCTGCACGCGGAGGAGGTGTTCGGGCCGGTCGCCGCGCTCTACACCGTCGACAGCCTCGACGAGGCGATCGAGATCGCCAACAGCCACCCGTACGGCCTGGGCTCCAACCTGTGGAGCGAGCACGACGGCGAGCGGGCGCAGTTCGTCCGCGACATCCAGTCGGGCATGGTGTTCATCAACGGGATGACCACCAGCTACCCGCAGCTGCCCTTCGGCGGGGTGAAGCAGAGCGGCTACGGCCGGGAGCTCACCGAGCTGGGCATGCGGGAGTTCATGAACGCGAAGACGGTCTGGGTGGGGGCGCCCAGCAGCGAGCAGAGCGAGGGTGACCCCGCGGGTGCCGCCGCGGAGTGAGCCGAGCGGTTATCCGTAGCCGGCGCGGCGCAGCAGGCCCGGCGCGAGCCAGGCCAGGAACCGCAGCCACGTCTCGATGCTCGCGCCTGGCCATCAGGCCCAGGCGGGCCGCCCGGGTGTCGCTGGCGCAGCGGCAGGTCGGCGTGCGCGACGCACTGCCGCGCCGTTGGTCGGCTGAGCCCCGCTCCCCCCGTCGTCCCGGCCCCGACCTCGCACCGGCGGGTGGGGGGTGCGGTCACCGGCTGAGCCCCAGGTGCGCCCGCATCGCGGCCACGACCATCAGGTGGTCGGCCACCTGGGGCAGCCCGGAGACCACGACGACGCCGACCGGGCCCACCGACCGCACGACGACCGGCACGGCACCCCCGTGGGCGGCATACTGCTGCGGGTCCAGCGCGAACTCCGCCTCGAACGTGGTGCCGGCCTCCCGGCTGCGCTGGCCGACGTACAGGCTGCTGTGGCCGAACCGCTGGGCCACGCGCGCCTTGCGCTCGATCCACGAGTCGTTGTCCGGGGTGGCGCCGGGCAGGACGGCCTTGAACAGCTGGTGACCGCTACGCCGGACGTCGATCGCGACCGGCGCGCGCTGCGCCCGGGCAGCGGCGACGAGCGCCGAGCCGAGTTCCCAGGCGTCGTCGTTGGTGAAGGTGCTGAACTGCAGCTCCTCCTCCTCGGCGGACAGCCGGGCCAGGGACGGGAACCCGGGGCCGGTGGGCACGGTCAGACCTCCTCGACGGCGAACGTGCGGCTGGGGGAGACGTACTCGTCCTGGGCGGCGACCAGCAGGATCTCCCGCGACCCGGCCTCGGCGGTCAGCCGTAGCAGCCCGAAGACCGACGCGGTCGCCCGGCCCAGTGCGAGGGCCGCCGACCCGGTGTTCAGCCAGTGCGCGAGGAACAGCGCGGCGATCGCGTCGCCGGCCCCGTTCACCGACAGGTCCAGCAGCGGCGTGCGCACCCGGAAGTGCCGCCCGCCCTCCGAGGCCAGCAGGTCGACGGCGTCCGCGGGGGTGTCCTCGGCGACCAGGGACGTGGTCAGCACCACCCGCGGGCCCATCGACTGCACGGCGGCGACGGCGTCCTGCACCGCGCCCAGCGACCGGGCCTCGCGCTGGGCGAGGAGCTCGAGCTCGAAGTGGTTGGGCGTCACGATGTCGGCGGCCGGGACGGCGACCTCGCGCATGAACTCCGGGATGCCGGGACGGACGAACACGCCGCGCCCGACGTCACCGATCACCGGGTCGCAGCACCACACCGCCGCCGGGTTCGCGGCCCGCACCTTGCCGACCGAGCCGAGGACGGCGTGCCCGATGTCCGCCGACCCCAGGTAGCCGGACAGGACGGCGTCGCAGCTGCCCAGCACGCCCCGGTCCTCGATGCCCTGGACCACCTCCTCGACGGCCTGGCCGTCGAAGACCCGGCCGGTCCACGCGCCGTAGCCGGTGTGGTTGGAGAACTGCACGGTGTGCACCGGCCACACCTCGACGCCGAGGCGCTGCAGGGGGAACACCGCCGAGGCGTTCCCCGCGTGCCCATAGGCCACGTGGGACTGGATGGAGAGGACGTTCACCATGCCGGGAACGGTGGCACACCGCTGCCCGGTGCCGGTGGGCGGTCAGATCGCCGGGGCGCGGGCGCACCAGGGCGCGGGTAGGGTCGTCGGGGCCGTGCGAGCCGGGTGCGGCCCGACCCAGTCAGGAACTCTCGCCATGGACGACCCCTGGATCGTGCGGTGCTGACCGCGCCCGTGGTCCTGCCGGCCGGCAGCCCGGACGTCGTCGAGCCCGACGTCACGGGGCCGCCGCAGCCGGTCGTTCCCGAGCCCATCACCGACGGCGGCGGTGACCGGCTGGTGGTGGTCACCCCGGCGGCCGCGACGGCCCGCCCCTCGGCCACCCTGCTCGCCGCCCAGCAGCTGTCCGACGAGGCCGACCGGTTCGTGCACCGCGGCCGCCGGGGCACCAGCAACCAGATCGCCGACCGGCGGCACCGGGCGACCCGTGCACTGATCGAGCAGCGCCGGGCGGACCGGTCGGCCCTCACCGGGAGCTGACCGGCGGGGAGCCAGCGGGTCAGGATCCCGGCTCTGCTCGCAGGACGTGGCGGGGCCGCGCCGGTATCGGCCGCTCGGCAACAGCGGGGGTCACCGGGACCGGGAGGGCACATGGGCGGTCGGGGGCACGATGCCCTGGGGCCGGGGGACGCCGTCCTGCTGGAGGTCGTCGCCGGCCGCCGGAGGACCGGGGGCCTCCAGGAGGGCGCCGGCATCCGCGGGATGCGCGAGCCGGCGATGCTGATCGGCGCGACGCGCACCGTCGGGAGGCGCTACCGGAGCGGTCAGGCGACCCGGCAGACGCAGCCGCGGCTGATGTCCCCGGCCCGGGTGGCCCGGCAGAACCGGAGGCCGATCGGGTCGTGCGCGTCCAGCGGGTGCGGGCAGGCGCCGCAGCGGGCGCCGTCCTCCGTCAGGGGCGCGGTGGGCAGGGGCGCGGTGTGGACGGGTGCGGTCATGCGGCAACGGCCTGACTCCGCCGACGGCGCGGCGGTGTTGACGGTGTCCTGCCCGGCTGGATGCCGGTGCGGGACGGGGGACCGTGCTCCGCACGCTACGCCGTTCGGCTGCCCCCGGCCGTGGCTGCGAGCCGGACGCCCCGGGGGCGGGCAGACTCAGGGGTGTGGATGCCGAGGCCCGCGGGTTGCTGCTCGCCGCCGCCTCGCGGCTGGACGCCCTGGCGTCCCGGACGACGCCCGGGACATGGCGGACGGCGGGGCTGCTGGCCTCGCGGCCGGAGGTCGTGGCGGTGCAGCCCGACGGCGCGACCGAGCACGTCGCCGAGGCCCGGACGCGCAGCGCCGAGTGGATCGTGACGCTGTCCCCGGCGCTGGCCGCGCCGCTCGCCGCCTGGCTGCGCGCGGCCGCGGACGGCCCGGCCGCGGACGG
>JAOPWO010000445.1 GCA_025965635.1 Modestobacter sp.
GACCATCGTCCCGGTGCCCTCGGTCGTGAACATCTCCAGCAGCAGGGCGTGCGGCAGCCGGCCGTCGATGACGGTCGCGCGGGCCACCCCGCCCTCGACCGCCCGGAGGCACGCGGCCATCTTCGGGATCATCCCGGCGTCCAGCGTCGGCAGGATCTCCGCGAGCTCGGCGGCGTCGATCTTCTGTACCAGCGAATCGCGGTCGGGCCAGTCGGCGTACAGCCCCTCGACGTCGGTGAGGACGACGAGCTTCACCGCACCCAGCGCCACGGCGAGCGCGGCCGCGGCGGTGTCGGCGTTGACGTTGTGCACCTGGCCCGAGGCGTCGGGGGCGACGGTGGCCACCACCGGGATGTGGCCGGCTTCGATCAGCGCGGTCACCGGTGTCGGGTCGACCGAGACGACGTCACCGACCAGGCCGACGTCGACCGGCTCCCCGTCGACGATGGCCTGGGTGCGGGCGGCGGTGAACAGCCCGCCGTCCTCACCGGACAGCCCGACCGCCAACGGACCATGCTGGTTGATCAGCCCCACCACCTCCGGGCCGACCTGGCCGGTGAGCACCATCCGGACGACGTCGAGGGACTCCGGGGTGGTGACCCGCAGCCCGCCGCGGAACTCGCTCTCGATGCCCAGGCGGTTGAGCATGCTGCTGATCTGCGGCCCGCCCCCGTGCACGACCACCGGGTGGATCCCGCAGGTGCGCAGGAAGACCATGTCCTCGGCGAAGGCGACCCGGCACTCCTCGTCGACCATCGCGTGCCCGCCGTACTTCACGACGACGACGTTGCCGTGGAACTGCTTGAGCCACGGCAGCGCGCCGGTGAGGACGGCGACCTTCGCCCGGTCGCCCTCGGGGTCGTCGGTGCGCATGACCCGGCTGGTGCCGATCTTCCGCTTGGGCGGCGCCTCGTCGAGCGCCACGTCCGGCGGCGTCGGGTCCTGGGCGGCGGGGCTGGAGCTGCTCATGTCGAGTAGGCCGAGTTCTCGTGCACGTAGGCGATGGACAGGTCGTTGGTCCAGATCGTGGCCTGCTGGGAACCGGCCCGCAGGTCCACGTCGATCGCGATGTCCCGGCCGGTGAGGTCGACGCCCTCCCGGGGGTCGCCGATCGCTCCGCCGCGGCAGACGGTGACCCCGTTGATGGTCACGTCCACGGCATCCGGGGAGAAGGCGGCGTCGGTGGTGCCGATCGCGGCCAGCACCCGGCCCCAGTTCGGGTCGTTGCCGAACAGCGCGGTCTTCAGCAGGTTGTTGCGGGCGCAGGCCCGGCCGGCGGTCAGCGCGTCCTCCACGCTGGCCGCGTTGCGGACGGTGATCGCGATGTCCTTGGTGGAGCCCTCGGCGTCGGCCAGCAGCTGCATCGCCAGGTCCAGCGTGGCCGCGTCCAACGCCTCGGCGAACTCCTCCGCGGTCGGGCTGACCCCGCTCGCGCCGCTGGCCATGAGCAGCACCGTGTCGTTGGTCGACAGGCAGCCGTCGGAGTCGACCCGCTCGAAGGACAGCGACGTCGCCGTCTTCAGCGCGGACCCCAGCAGGTCGGCCGGGACGACGGCGTCGGTGGTGAGGACGACGAGCATGGTGGCCAGGGAGGGGGCGAGCATGCCCGCGCCCTTGGCCATCCCGCCGATGCTCCAGCCGTCCCGGGCCTGCACCGTGGTCTTGGGCACCGAGTCGGTGGTCATGATCGCCCGCGCCGCCTCCGGGCCGCCGTCGTCCGACAGGCCCTGTGCCGCGGCGGTGACGCCGGCCAGCAGCCGGTCCATCGGCAGCCGGGTGCCGATCAGGCCGGTGGAGGCGACGGCGACGTCGATCGCGCCGACGCCCAGCTCGGCCGCCACGTGCTCGGCGGTCGCGTGGGTGTCGGAGAAGCCCTCGGGACCGGTGCAGGCGTTGGCGCCGCCGGAGTTCAGCACGACCGCCTTCACCCGGCCGGTCTGCAGCACCTGACGGCTCCAGAGCACCGGCGCGGCAGGGAAGCGGTTGGTGGTGAACACCGCCGCCGCGGCGTCGTCCGGGCCGTCGTTGACCACCAGCGCGACGTCCTGGGCGCCGGTGGACTTCAGGCCGGCGGCGACGCCGGCCGCCCGGAAGCCCTGCGGATGGGTGACCGTCACGACTGCTCCACCCGGGACCCGCTCCGCTCGTCGCTCGCAGACCCCGCTGCGATGCCCACCCGCCGGTCGCGTTCGCGGATCACGGCGCGACCCCCACGACCGGCAGACCCGTCGTCTCCGGCAGCCCGAGGGCGATGTTGGCGCACTGCAGCGCCGCGCCGCCGGTGCCCTTGGTGAGGTTGTCGACCGCGGCGACGACGACCAGCCGGCCGGCGTCGGGGTCGACGGCGACCTGCAGGACGGCCGTGTTGGCGCCGAGCACCGCGGCGGTGGTCGGCCACTGCCCCTCCGGCAGCAGCTGCACGAACGGCTCGTCGGCGTAGGCCGCGGCGTACGCGGCGCGGGCCGATCCGGCGTCCACGCCGGGCCGCAGCGGTGCCGAGCACGTGGCGAGGATGCCCCGGCTCATCGGCACGAGGGTGGGGGTGAAGCTGACCGTCACCGGGGAGCCGGCGGCCAGCGAGAGGTTCTGCACCATCTCGGGGGTGTGCCGGTGCACGCCACCGACGCCGTAGGCGCTGGCCGCCCCCATCACCTCGCTGCCGATCAGGTGCGCCTTGGGCGACCGGCCGGCACCGGAGGTGCCGCTGGCAGCGACCACGACGACGTCGGGCTGCACCAGCCCGGCCGCCAGGGCCGGCGCCATCGCCAGGGTGACCGAGGTCGGGTAGCAGCCGGGGACGGCGATCCGCCGTGCGGTGCGCAGCTGCTCCCGCAGCCCCGGGAGCTCCGGGAGCCCGTAGGGCCAGGTGCCGGAGTGCTCACCGCCGTACCAGCGGGCCCACGCGGCGGGGTCGTCGAGCCGGTGGTCGGCACCGCAGTCGATGACCAGGGTGTCGGCCGGCAGCTGAGCGGCGATGGCCGCGGACTCGCCGTGCGGCAGGGCCAGGACGACGACGTCGTAGCCGGCCAGGGAGGCGGGGTCGCTGGGCTGGACCACCATGTCGGCGTACGGCAGCAGGTGCGGCTGCGACTCGCCGAGGCGTCGTCCGGCGCTCGATGCTGCGTGCACCCCGGCCAGCCGCAGCCGGGGGTGTCCGGCCAGCAGCCGGCACACCTCACCGCCTGCGTACCCGGTGGCGCCGGTCACCCCGACCGTCCACGTCCGTTCATCCATCACAATGCATCATCATGCACGATGATGGATGACCTTGCAACGCAAGGTCATCCCGCACGGCCACCGCCCAACGGGCCGTACCCCGGCCCGACGGTGCCCGGACCGTCCGCCCGCTCCGGCCCGGGATCGTCGCCGGCCGGCGGGGTGCTGTCGATCGCCAGGGTGGCCGGGAGCGACGGTGCGGGGGCGGGACCTCCGGCGGCGGGCTGGTCACCGGCCGGGAGCCGCCGGTCGTAGCGGCTGCCGATGGTGACCAGCAGCCAGACGACGCCGGCGATCAGGAACAGGTTGCGCGGCGTCGCCTCGCCGGAGAACCCGAGGACGAAGGGCGCGGCGATGAGGACGATCGCCAGCACCGCGTCGAGCAGCGCGTGGGCGGGCGGGCCCAGTTGCTTGGCCAGCCCCGTCGGGCCCGAGCTGGTCGCCGCCAGCACCAGGAAGGCCAGGCCCACGACGATGGATGCCGCCGTCGCCACCCCGCTGTCGGTGTACCCGAAGAGGAACGGCGCGGCGATGAAGAGGAACCCGAGCAGGTACTCGAGCAGGCCCTGCAGGGCCTGCGGGATGGGGCCTTCACGCAGCATGTCCGGAGCCTAGATCGGCCGGGCACCACCAGCCGGTCGCGGCGCCGTACCGTTCGCCTCGCGTGTCCGGCACCGGGCCGCGAGGCCCTGTCCTCACGTCGCTGACGAGGTGGAGCGCCCATGACGACGTTCGATCGGATCGCGATCATCTTCAACCCGCAGAGCACCGGCGACGCCCCCCGGTCGGCCGAGGAGCTGCGCGCCGAACTGGCCCGGCGGCTGCCCGCGGTGCCGCTGGACCTGCTCCCGACCCGGTACGCCGGGCACGCCCGGGAACTCGCCCGCGAGGCCGCCGGAACGGGACGCCCGCTGGTCGTCTCGGTGAGCGGGGACGGCGGGTACAACGAGGTCGTCAACGGCGTCCTGGACGCGAGCAACGACGACGCGGTCTGCGCGGTCCGCGCGGCCGGGAACGCCAACGACCACCGCCGGACGACACGGGAACGGCCGCTGGCCGACGCGATCGTGGCCGGCGACGTCCGCCGGATGGACCTGCTCCGGCTCACCGTCGGCCGCGGCACCGCAGCCGAGACCCGCTACGCCCACTC
>JAOPWO010000460.1 GCA_025965635.1 Modestobacter sp.
CGCCGAGGTGGTCGTCGCCGCCTCGACCGCCGATGCCGCCCGCCGGGTCGCCGGCGGGGAGTGGGACGCCGCCGTCTGCGCGGCGATCGCCGCGCAGCGCTACGGGCTGGTGGCGCTGGACGAGGACATGGCCGACCACCCGGGGGCGGTCACCCGGTTCGTGCTGGTCGAGCGCCCCGGGCCGCTGCCGGCGGCCACCGGCGCGGACAAGACGACGGTCACCGCGGTGATCCGCGATCGCACCGGTGCGCTGCTGGACCTGCTCGCCGAGTTCGCCGTCCGGGGCATCAGCCTCACCCGGATCGAGTCGCGGCCGACCCGGGAACGGCTGGGGGTGTACTCCTTCTCGATCGACTGCGAGGGGCACGTGACCGACCGCCGGATCGGGGACGCCCTCGCCTCGCTGCACCGGCTGTGCGCCGACCTCCGCTTCCTGGGCTCGTACCCGCGCGCGGACGGCTCTCCGGGCAAGCCCGTCGACGAGCACGTGACGGACCCGGCGTTCGCCGATGCGGACGCGTGGCTGGCTCGCATCCGCCGCGGGGAGGCGGACTGAGCGGGTCGACCGCACGGCGCTGCCTCCCTCGTCGATCCGGTGACCCAGTGTGCTCCATCAGCAACCGATGGCAACTCCCTGGCGGGACCAGTTCGTCACGCGCGTCGACACCGCCCCCCGTGCGTGTCGCTGACGGGTGTTCCGGTGAGCGCCTGCCCCGTCGCTGGGGCCGGCCCCAGCGCCGACGTCGAGGTGCTGCCGCCGGCCGAGGTGGACACCGCGCCCGCCCGGTCGGCGGCGAGCGGAGGGCAGGGGGGCCTTCCTAGAGGTAGAGCCCGGTGGACTCCTCGATCCGCTCCGCGGCGACGGCGTGCACGTCGCGCTCCCGCAGGATGATCAGGTCCTCACCGTGCACCTCGACCTCGTGCTGGTCCTCGGGGGAGAACAGCACCTGGTCGCCGACCTTGATCTGCCGGACCGTCGGCCCGACCCCGCGGGCCTCTCCCCACACCAGGCGCTTGGCGACCTGGGCGGTGGCGGGGATGAGGATGCCGCCGCTGGACCGGCGGTCGCCGTCCTCGCGGCGCAGCGAGACCAGCAGCCGGTCGTGCAGCATCTTGATCGGCAACCCGCCGGTGGCGCCGGGCGTGGGGCGAACGTCGTCCTGAGGCACGTCCGCCGACGCTACCGGGTGGTAACCGCTACCAGCGCGGTGACATCGGTACGCCGGGTCCTCGAGTTCCCGGTGCCGCGACCCCACCGGCGGACCGATGGCCGGGCTCGAGAGCCGTTGTGCGCGGCCTGCGGTTCGCGGGAGCCTCGCCGTGCTGGCGGCAGCAGCCCCGCTCCCGACACCCCAGCGACGACCGTGGAGGCATCCGGTGGCCATCGCGGTGCACATCGTCAGCACGCCGGAGACCGGCGCTGTGCAGCCGTACGGGATGGCACTGCGACGCATGGAGGTGCAGGGACCCGATCGTCCGACTGGCCGGCAGAGCCACCCGGCGTGGCTGGCAGGGGACGTCCTGCACGTCTTCGATGTCTGGAACTCGCAGGCCCACATGGATGCCTCCATGGTGGAGATCGGCCCGGTCCTCCACGACCTCGACATGGAGACGGCCGGCCGGCCGGAGGTCGGTGAGGTCATCGGTGGTGCTCGCCGGGAAGCTCCGGTCCCTGTTCCGGACGTGGACGGCGAGTGGGCGGACCAGCGGAGCGCCGGGCGGTGGCACGTCAGCCCCGACTCGCACCGGCGAAGGCCTCGGCGGGGTTCTAGGACCAGCCGAGGGCGTGCAGGCGGTCGTCGTCGATGCCGAAGTGGTGGGCGATCTCGTGCACGACGGTGATCGTGACCTCCTCGACGACCTGCTCCTCGTCGTCGCAGATGTCGCAGATGGCCGCCCGGTAGATCATGATCCGGTCCGGCAGGGCCCCGCCGTAGTCCCAGCCGCGTTCGGTCAGCGCGTAGCCGTCGTAGACGCCCAGCAGGTCCGGCTCGTCGGCGTCGCGGTCCTCGACGAGGACGACGACGTTGTCCAGCAGCGCCATCAGCTCGGCGGGCACCCCGTCGAGGGCGTCGGCGACCAGTTCCTCGAAGCGGGGGAGCGGGAGCGGGTTCACCAGCTCGTCGGCAGCGGCCGGCCCTCCTCGTAGCCGGCTGCGCTCTGCACCCCCAGTACCGCGCGCTCGTGCAGCTCGTCGACGGTGCGGGCGCCGGCGTACGTGCACGCCGAGCGGACGCCGGCGACGATCCCGTCGATCAGGTCCTCGACGCCGGGACGGACCGGGTCCAGGTACATCCGGGAGGAGCTGATGCCCTCCTCGAACAGGCCGGCGCGGGCCCGGTCGAAGCCGCTCTGGCTCGACGTCCGGGCGCGGACGGCGCGGGCGGACGCCATCCCGAAGCTCTCCTTGTACTGGCGGCCGTTGCCGTCGGTGATGAGGTCGCCGGCGCTCTCGTAGGTGCCGGCGAACCACGAGCCGACCATCACGTTGGCCGCTCCGGCCGCCAGGGCCAGCGCGACGTCGCGCGGATGCCGCACGCCGCCGTCGGCCCACACGTGCCGACCCAGCGCGCGGGCGGCCGCGGCGCACTCCTCGACGGCGGAGAACTGCGGCCGGCCGACGCCGGTCATCATCCGGGTGGTGCACATCGCACCCGGCCCGACGCCGACCTTGACGACGTCGGCGCCGGCCTCGATCAGGTCCCGGGTGCCCTCGGCGGTGACCACGTTGCCGGCCACCACGGGCGCCGACCCGGCCACCGACCGCACGGCGCGGACGGCCTCGATGGCCCTGTCCTGGTGACCGTGCGCGGTGTCGACGACGAGCACGTCCACGCCGTGCGACAGCAGCGCGCCCGCCTTGCCGGCGACATCGCCGTTGATGCCGACCGCGGCGGCGGTGAGCAGCCGGCCGCCGGCGTTCACCGCCGGCAGGTAGAGCGCCGAACGCAGCGCGCCCTTGCGGGTGATGACGCCGACCAACCGGTCGCCCTCGACGACCGGGGCGGCCTGGACCCGCTCGTCGGTGAGCACGTCGAAGACCTTGGGCAGGTCGGTGCCGGCCGGGATGGTCAGCGGGTCGGGGGTCATGACCTCCGACAGCTGGGTGAACCGGTCCACGCCGTGGCAGGCGCCGTCGGTGACCAGGCCCACCGGCCGGCCCTCGTCGACCACGACGACGATGCCGTGCGCCCGCTTGCCCATCAGCGACAGCGCCTCGCCGACGGTGGAGCCGCGGCCCAGGGTGATCGGGGTGTCGTAGACGGGGTGCCGCGCCTTGAGCCAGGACACCACCTCGCCGACGACGTCGATCGGGATGTCCTGCGGCAGCACGGCCAGCCCACCGCGACGGGCCACGGTCTCGGCCATCCGCCGTCCGGAGATGGCGGTCATGTTGGCGACGACGACGGGGATCGTCGTCCCCACCCGGTCGGGGGTGGTCAGGTCGACCTCGAGGCGGGACCCGACCGTCGACCGTCCCGGCACCATGAAGACGTCGGCGTAGGTCAGGTCGCTGGCGGGCCGATCACCGAGGAAGCGCATGCGCCCATTGTCCCGCACCCGCGCCGGGTCGAGGATCCGCCGGACGGCCGGTGGGGCGGGGGTGCTCCCGGACGTGCACCGGAACCGCGGACGACCACGCATGGGGGTGGCCACCTGCGCCGCCACGCCCGGCCCCGCGAGGACGGACGGGTCCGTCCTCCTGCCCTGCGCCACCGCGCCGCGCGGGGCACGGCTCGCCGACCACGTCGGGTGCGCCTGGCGCGACGCCCGATCCGGTGACACGGGCGCTGGGCGGTCGGCACCTACCATCACAGACGTGATCGACCTGCGACTCGTCCGTGAGCACCCCGACCTCGTCCGTGCCAGCCAGCGGGCACGGGGTGCCGACGAGTCCCTGGTCGACGCCCTCCTCGCCGCGGACGCCGAGCGCCGTGCCGCGGTGAAGGCCGCCGACGACCTGCGCGGCGAGCAGAAGGCCGCCTCGCAGGCGGTCCGCGGCGCCTCGACGGAGGAGCGCCCGGTGGTGCTGGAGCGCGCCAAGGCGCTGTCGGCGCAGGTGAAGGAGGCCGAGGAGGCCGAGCGGGCCGCCGACGCCGCGCTGCGCGCGGTGCACCTGCGCATCCCCAACGTGGTCCACCCCGAGGTCCCCCCGGGCGGCGAGGACGACGCCGTCACGCTGCGCACCGTCGGCGCGGTGCCCAGCTACGACTTCGAGGTCAGGGACCACCTGCAGATCGGGGAGGCGCTCGGGGCCATCGACATGGAGCGCGGAGCCAAGGTCTCCGGCGCTCGCTTCTACTTCCTCACCGGACCCGGTGCCCTGCTGGAGTTCGCGCTGGCCCAGCTGGCCATCACCCGGGCGGTGGCCGCCGGCTTCATCCCGGTGGTCGCCCCGGCGCTGGTGAAGCCCGAGGCGATGGAGGGCACCGGTTTCCTCGGCGAGCACGACGAGGAGGTGTACCGCATCGAGCGGGACGACCTCTACCTCGTGGGCACCTCCGAGGTGGCCATCGCCGGCATGCACGGCAACGAGGTGCTCGACCTGTCGGCCGGGCCGCGCCGTTACGCCGGCTGGTCGTCCTGCTTCCGCCGCGAGGCCGGCTCCTACGGCAAGGACACCCGCGGCATCATCCGGGTGCACTGGTTCGACAAGGTCGAGATGTTCAGCTTCTGCGCCCCCGAGGAGGCCGCCGCGGAACACCGGCGGCTGCTGCAGTGGGAGGAGGAGTTCCTCCAGGCACTCGAGCTGCCCTACCGGGTGGTCGACATCGCCGCCGGCGACCTGGGCACCAGTGCCGCGCGCAAGTTCGACATCGAGGCGTGGTTCCCCAGCCAGGGCACCTACCGGGAGCTGACGAGCACCTCCGACTGCACCACCTTCCAGGCCCGCCGGCTCGCCATCCGCTCCCGCGACGCCGACGGCAGGCCGCAGCCGGTCGCCACCCTCAACGGGACGCTGTGCGCGATCGCCCGCACCATCGCCTGCCTGCTCGAGGTGCACCAGCAGGCGGACGGTTCGGTGCACGTGCCGGTGGCGCTGCGGCCCTGGCTCGGCGGACACGCCAGGCTCTCCCCGGGTATGGCCCTCACCGCGGTGGCCCCGTGACCAGCCACACCCCGGCCCGGGCCGCCAACGCCCTCATCGCACCGCACGTCGCGGACGGGTCCACCGAGGTCGTCGAGCTGGGCGATCTCACCGCCGAGCTCGACGGCTGGCGCCCGCGGCTGGTGGCCACCGACCTCGACGGCACGCTGCTGGACTCGGCCGGTGAGGTCGGTCCGCGCACCCGCGCGGCCCTGACCGCCTGCTGGGACGCCGGCATCCCGGTCGTCGGGGTGACCGGCCGCGGTCCGCGGCTGCTGGACAGCGTCCGCCGCGCGGTCGGCGGCCGGGGCGCCGCCGTCCTCGCCCAGGGCGGGTACGTGGTGCGCTTCGGCCGCGACGGGGGCCGGGATGAGGTGCTGCGCACCGTGGGGATGACCCGGTCGGACGCCACCGCGGTCATCGCCGCCATCGAGGACGTCGCCGGCGAGCTGATCGTCGCCGTCGAGGACGCCGACGAGCAGTACGAGGCGTTGCGGGACGGCGAGCTCGCGCCGCTGCGCGTGCAGCACGGCTTCGGCTGGCCCTACCCCGAGCCTGCGCACCTGCTGCCGCGCCACCAGGTGCTGCCGGTCGGCGCGGTGCTCAAGGTCTTCCTGCGCTCGTCCTCCCTGGGCGAGGACGAGCTGCTGGCCCGCGCGCGGCAGGTGGTCGACCCCGCGGTCGCCGAGCTGACCCACGCCGGCCTGGGCTTCATCGAGGTCCTGCCGCCCGGCGTCACCAAGGCCACCGGCCTGGCCGTCGTGCTCGACACCTACGGCCTGGGTTTCGAGGACGTGCTCGTGTTCGGCGACATGCCCAACGACCTGCCGATGATCGGCGCGGTCACCGCGGCCGGCGGCCGGGCGGTCGCCGTGGCCAACGCGCACCCGGAAGTGCGCGCCGCGGCGTCCGGCCGCACCAGCGGCCACGACGTGGACGGGGTGGCCCGCTACCTGGAGGTCGTCCTGGCCGGCACCGACAGGGACCAGGAGGCGGTGGCCGGTGTCTGACTGGCGACCCAGGCTGATCGTCAGCGACATGGACGGCACGCTGCTGCGCAGCGACGAGACGGTCAGCTACGAGACGAGGGCCGAGCTGGACCGGTGGCGGGACGACGGCGTGCCGGTCGTGCTGGCCACCGGCCGTCCGCCGCGGTGGATGGCCGGCATCCGCGAGGTGCTGGGCTCCGGGACGGCGATCTGCTGCAACGGCGCCGTGCTGCTCGACCTCGCCGCGCTGGAGGTGCTCGAGGAGTTCCCGGTCGAGCCCGACGTGCTGCAGGAGGTCACCGCAGGGCTGCGGGCCAGCGAGCCGAGCACCTGGTTCGCCGTCGAGTACGGCGACCAGTTCCGGCACGAGCCGGTCTACCGGCCGCGCTGGGACCTGGACGCCCCGGGCGTCGAGGTCGCCACGCTGGAGGAGATGGTGTCCCGGCCGGTGGCCAAGCTGCTGGCCCGGCACGAGTCGATGCCGCGGGATGCGTTCGTCGCGCTCGTGGAGGGGGTGGTCCAGGACCGGGCCACGGTCACCTGCTCCTCCTCCGACGCCCTCGCCGAGATCTCCGCCCTCGGGGTGACCAAGGCGACCGGGCTGGCCCGGGTGGCCGGCGACCTCGGGCTCGGGCCCTCCGACGTCGTCTACTTCGGCGACATGCCCAACGACGTCGCTGCGTTCGACTGGGTGCGGGAGGGCGGTGGCCGGGCGGTGGCGATGGCGCACGCGCACCCCGAGGTCCTGGCGGCTGCCACCGACGTGACGGTCAGCAACGACCAGGACGGCGTGGCAGCGTTCCTGGCCTCGCTCTGACCCCTTTGGCGACTATCGGGCACTTTCCTGCCCGAGTTGGGCAGACCTGATCGGTTTCGTCGACCAACATCCTGCGATCGGGTCCCTACGCTCACAGCTCCCTGATCGAGGAGCGAGCCCTGTGCTGCCCACCCCGGACCGCCTTCCCGGTTCCCGCGCGCGCCGCGGCCGGCTGGCGGTCACGCTGGTCCTGACAGCGCTGACCGCCGGGGTGCTGGCCGTGGCTCCGCCGCCCGCGGTGGCGGCGGCGAACGGCTCGCTGCTGCTCGACGACTCCTTCACCGGCACGTCGGTGGCCAACCCGGAGGTCCTCCGGCTCAACGCCGCCTGCCTCACCGCGGCCACCAGCGCCCCGCCGGCCGGGGCGTCGGACCTCGGCGAGTGCGGCAAGCGCTCGCTCAGCCCGTCGACGTCGGTGACGCCGGGCTTCCTGCAGCTGACCGATGCCAGCGCCACGTCGACCGGCGGGGTGGTCTCCACCTTGCCGCTGCCCGCGGACGGTGGCGTCGTGGTGACCTTCGACCAGTACCAGTA
>JAOPWO010000461.1 GCA_025965635.1 Modestobacter sp.
CAGATGCGTGCGGCGCCGCCCCGCTCCGCCGCGCCACGCGCGCGGACAGGGTGCCGGGCAGCCTGGGACGGAGGAGGGTGGGCGGTATGGGCAGTGGACCAGCGGGGCACAACACGGTCGTGAAGACAGTCGGCATCGCCATCATCGGTGGCCTGCTCACCCTCGCCGGCATCGGCTTGCTCGTCCTCCCCGGGCCGGGGTTCGTCCTCGTCGCGGCCGGTCTGGCCGTGCTCGCCACCCGGTTCGCCTGGGCCCGCAAGCCGCTGGACTACGCCGTCGACAAGGCGGAGGAGGGGGTGGAGCAGGTCGGCCGGAGCAAGTGGCGGGCCGCCGGCACGGTGCTCGCGGCGTTGGTGCTCGTCGCCGGCGGGGTGCTCCCCCTCGTCGGGATCGAGCTGCCGTTCGTCAACACCCTCAGCGCCGTCGTCCTGATCGTCTCCGGGCTGGTCCTCGTCGGGACCGTGGTCTTCGCCCGGCGTCAGCAGGGGGTCGTGGAGGCCCGGGTGCACCGACCGGCCGGTGCGCCCGGCGAGGGTGGTGCCTACCGGGTCGGCCCGCCCGAGGGCTGAGCCGGCCGCAGCACCCGGGCGTCCCAGGCGCCCAGCCGCACCGGGTCCGGGTCGGGCAGGTTGCCGAGCACCAGCTCCGCGCCGACCGCCGCGGGGAGCAGGTCCTGCAGCTCGAACGTCGTGGCGCTGAGGTTGCAGACCACCAGGAGCGTCTCGCCGTCCAGCTCGCGGGTGAACGCGTACACGTCGTCGTGCTCGGGCAGCAGCATGCTGAAATCGCCCAGCTGGACCGTGCGCGATGCGTGCCGCAGCGCGATCAGTGCGCGGTGGTGGGCCAGGACCGAGCGCGGGTCGTCCCGTTGAGCGGCGGCGTTCCACTCCCCGTGGTCGGGGTTCACCGCGATCCACGGCGTCCCGGTGGTGAAGCCCGCGTGCTGGGCGGCGTCCCACTGCACGGGTGTGCGGGCGTTGTCCCGGCTCACCGGCCGGATCGCGGCCAGCACGGCGTCCGGGTCCGCTCCGGCGGCGACCGCCTGGGCGTGGTGGTTGAGCGACTCGACGTCGCGCAGGTCGGCCAGCTCTGCGAACGGGGCGTTGGCCATCCCCAGCTCCTCGCCCTGGTAGACGTACGGCGTCCCGCGGTGCAGGTGCAGCAGGGTGGCCAGGCAGGTCGCCGAGTCCCGGCGGTACGCCGGGCGGTCGTCGCCGAACCGGGAGACGGCCCGCGGCTGGTCGTGGTTGTCCCAGTAGAGGGAGTTCCAGCCGACGTCGGCGAGCCCGGTCTGCCAGCGGCCGAAGGAGGCCTTCAGGTCGCGCAGCCGCAGCGGCCGGGAGTGCCACTTGTCGCCGTCGAAGTCCAGGCCGACGTGCTCGAACTGGAACACCATGTCCACCTCGGCGCGGGCCGGGTCGGTGAACAGCCGGGCCTGCTCGACGGTCACGCCGGGCATCTCGCCCACGGTCAGCAGTCGCTCCGGTCTCCCGGCGAACACCTCGCGGTGCATCTCCTGCAGGAACTCGTGGATCCGTGGCCCGCACAGGTAGGACGCCGCGCCGTCGCCGTAGGGGCTGCCGGGCAGCGGCGGGCCGTCGGGCAGCCCACCGTCCGGACCGACGGCCTTGGAGATCATGTTGATGACGTCCATCCGGAAGCCGTCGACCCCGCGGTCGAGCCACCAGCGCATCATCGCGTGGACCGCCTGCCGGACCTCCGGGTTCTCCCAGTTGAGGTCGGGCTGTGTGCGGTCGAACAGGTGCAGGTAGTACTCGCCGGTGGCCGGGTCGAGCTCCCAGGTCGGGCCGGAGAAGAACGAGTGCCAGTTGGTCGGCTCGGCGCCGGGCTCCCCGGCCGCCATGCCCGCCCGCGGCGGCCGCCACCAGTACCAGTCGCGCTTCGGGTTCGTGGTGCTCGACCGGGACTCGACGAACCACGGGTGCCGGTCGCTGGTGTGGTTGACCACCAGGTCCATGACCAGCTTGATCCCGCGGTCGTGCAGCTCGGCGAGCAGCGCGTCGAACTCCTCGAGGGTGCCGAAGACCGGGTCGATCGCCTGGTAGTCGCTGATGTCGTAGCCGTTGTCGGCCTGCGGCGAGGCGTAGACCGGCGACAGCCACACCACGTCGACGCCGAGGTCGGCCAGGTGGTCCAGCCGCTGCCGGATGCCGCCGAGGTCACCGATGCCGTCGCCATCGGAGTCCTGGAAGCTCCGGGGGTAGACCTGGTAGACGACGGCGCTGGTCCACCACGCGGGCTCGGTCACGGCGAGCTCCTCAGCCCAGCGCGGGACGGCGCCGGCCGAAGCCGGTGGCCTGCTCGAAGGCGTGCCCGACCTCCAGCACCCGCCGGTCCGCCCGCGGGGCGCCGACCACCTGCAGGCCCACCGGCAGGCCGTCGGGGGTGAACCCGCCGGGCACCGACAGCGCCGGGCAGCCGGTCGCCGAGACGAGCGTGCAGGACCGCATCCACTCCAGGTAGTTCTCCTGGTGCACCCCGGCGATCTCGGTCGGGTACTCGAGCTCCACCGGGAACGGGAGCACCTGGGTGGTGGGCGCCAGCAGGACGTCGTAGCGGTCGAAGAACTCCACCACCCGCTCGTGCAGCCTGGTGTGCGCCTGCTCGGCGCGGGCCAGTTCCGGTCCGGTGAGCTTCGCGCCCAGCTCCGCGTTCCAGCGGATCGACGGCTTGACCCGGTCCGGGGACCGCCGGCAGATCTCGCCGAACGCGGCCTCGAACAGCCAGGCCCGCAGCGTGCCGAACACCTCGTCGGCGCCGGACAGGTCGGGGCAGGCCTCCTCGACCACCGCGCCGAGTGACTCGAACACGCCGACCGAGGACGCCAGCACCGCGGTGACCACCGGGTCCACCGTGACCCGCCCGCCCAGGTCGGGGGCCCAGGCGACGCGCAGCCCGGCCAGCTCGGTGGGCAGTGGGGCGGCGAACCCGGCCGGGTCGTCGGACAGTGAGATCGGCACCCGCGGGTCCGGGCCGGCCAGCACCGACATCGCCAGCGCCACGTCGCCCACCGTGCGACCCATCGGCCCCTGCACCGACAGCTGTGACCAGCCGAGCGCGGCCGGATGGGTGGGCACCCGGCCGGGCGTGGGGCGCAGCCCCACCACGTTGCAGAACGCCGCCGGGTTGCGCAGCGAGCCGCCCATGTCGCTGCCCTCGGCGAGCGGCACGAGCCCGGCCGCGAGCGCGG
>JAOPWO010000487.1 GCA_025965635.1 Modestobacter sp.
GGAGCGGAGCCGCGACCAGACGCTGCGTCGGCCTTCCGCAGCTCGGCGTGTCGCAGATGCATCACGGTGCGTCCCGAGGGGGCGGAAACCGTGACGACCGTGGGTTACTGTCCCGGCTCAACGAACGGCTGGGAGGTCGAGTGACCCACGCGCCGCACCGTGTCCGTCGACACGGGGACCGCACGACAGACCGGAAGGTGCTCCCGGCGCGCGCACCGACCGGCCGACGCCTCGGGCGCTGGCGCACCGGCCGCCGTCCGCTCGTGCTCGCCCTGCTGGTGGCCGCCTTCGCGATGGCGATGGCGACCCTGGTCCCGGGCGTCGCCTCGGCCGAGGGCGAACGGCTGGTCGGGACCCTGCAGACCAGCCGCAGCGGCCCCATCGAGGGCGTCAGGATCACCGTCGAGACCGCAGCCGGCCAACAGGTCGACGCGGTCGAGACCGGCGAGGACGGCCGCTTCACCATCGACCTGCCCGGCGCCGGCCAGTACACCGTCACGATCGACGAGGAGGCCCTCCCCGAGGGCGTCTCGATCGGGTCCGGCGAGGCCACCCGCGCCGTGACCGTCGATCTCGGCCGCTCGCAGCCGGTGAACTTCGGGCTGGTCGACAGCGAGGGCGGCGGTGGCGGCGGCACGGTCCGCGCGATCCAGCTGCTCGTCGACGGGCTCCGCTTCGGCCTGCTGATCGCCATCTGCGCGGTGGGGCTGTCGCTGATCTTCGGCACGACGGGGCTCACCAACTTCGCCCACGGCGAGCTGGTCACCATCGGCGCGGTCGTCGCCTGGTTCATCAACGTCCGTGGCGGCGTGCCGCTGATCCCGGCCACGCTGATCGCCCTGGTGATCGGCGCCGCCATCGGGGCGCTCAACGAGCTGGCCCTCTGGCGGCCGCTGCGTCGCCGGGGCACCGGTCTGGTGGCCGCGCTGGTGGTCTCCATCGGCCTCTCGCTGCTGCTCCGGTATGCGGTGCAGATCTTCTACGGCGGCTCGTCCAGCCCCTACGGCGACTACCAGAGCCAGCGCGCCGTCGACTACGGCGCGTTCACCCTGACCAACCGGTCGCTGGTCTCGATCATCATCTCGGTGGTGGTGCTGGTGCTGGTGGCGGTCATGCTCCAGCGCACCAGGATCGGCAAGGCGATGCGGGCCGTCGCGGACAACCGCGACCTGGCCGCGTCCTCCGGCATCGACGTCAACCGGGTCATCCTCGTGGTCTGGATGATGGGCGGGGCGCTGGCCACCCTGGGTGGCGTGCTCCTCGGGTTGTCCGACCAGGTCCAGTGGGACATGGGCTTCCGGCTGCTGCTCCTCATGTTCGCCGGGGTCACCCTCGGCGGGCTGGGCACGGCCTACGGCGCCCTGGTCGGCAGCGTGATCGTCGGTGTGTTCGTGCAGATGTCCACACTCGTGATCCCGAACGACATGAAGTACGTCGGAGGACTGCTCCTCTTGATCATCATCCTCGTCATCCGGCCCCAGGGGATCCTGGGCAGCCGGGCCCGGATCGGCTGATCGCGATGTCGGAGATCATCAACGCGATCGCGATCGCGGGCATAGCCGCCTTCGGCTTCCAGGCGATCTTCTTCGCTCTGCTGGCCATCGGCATCAACGTGCACTTCGGGTACACCGGGCTGCTGAACTTCGGGCAGATCGCGTTCGCGATGCTCGGCGGTTTCGGGATCGCGGTGTCGGTCTCCCAGTGGGGCCTGCCGTTCGGGGTGGGCGTGCTGGTCGGGCTGGCGGCCGCGGTCGTCCTGGCCCTGCTGCTCGGGCTGCCGACGCTGCGGCTGCGCGCCGACTACCTGGCCATCGCCACCATCGCCACCGCGGAGGGGCTGCGCCTGGTCTTCCGGTCGGTGTCGGCCACGCCGGTCACCGGCGGCACCCGCGGCCTGTCGGCGTTCAACGTCGGCTTCATCGACCTGTCGCCCTGGGACCCCCAGGCCCGGCACGACATCCTGGGCACCACCTGGAGCGGCGGCGAGCTGTGGGTCACGCTGATCGGGTGGCTGTTGGTGCTGCTCACCAGCCTGCTGGTGTGGCAGCTGATGCGCAGCCCCTGGGGCCGCGTGGTCAAGGCCATCCGCGAGGACGAGGACGCCGTCCGGGCGCTGGGCAAGAACGTCTACGCCTACAAGATCCAGTCCCTGGTCCTCGGCGGCGTGTTCGGCGCGCTCGGCGGCATGGTCTACGCCGTGAGCACCGGGTCGGTGAACCCCGACCAGTACCAGAACGCCAACACGTTCCTCGCCTACGCAGCCCTGATCCTCGGTGGGGCGGCGAGGGTGCTGGGCCCGGTCGTCGGCGCGATGATCCTGCTGTTCGTCCTGCAGTTCGCCGACACCCTGCTGCGCGCGCTGATCTCCAACGGGGTGATCCCGGAAGCGCTGCTCACCTCCACCGACGTGGCCCAGATCCGCTTCGTCCTGGTCGGTGTGGGCCTCATGCTGTTGTTGGTGTTCCGACCGCAGGGCATCTTCGGTGACAGACGAGAGGTGATGCTCGATGCCCGCTGAGCCCGGAGCCCACGGCGCGCACGCGGCCCGACCGGACGAGGTCCCCGCGGCCGCCCCGACCAGGGGGTCCGCCTCGGGGCGGATCCCGCAGCGGCTGGCCCGGACGGCCCTGAAGGACCTGCCCTGGGAGGTCGGCGTCGCCAAGCCCGACCCGGCCGTCGTCGTCGACGGGGTGACGCGCACCTTCGGTGGCCTCACCGCCGTGTCGGTCGACCACCTGGAGATCCAGCGCGGCGGCATCACCGGGCTGATCGGCCCCAACGGTGCCGGCAAGACCACGCTGTTCAACCTGCTCACCGGGTTCGACCGGCCCGACACCGGCACCTGGTCCTTCGACGGCCAGTCGCTGGGGAAGATGTCCCCGCACCAGGTGGCCCGACTGGGCGTCGTCCGCACCTTCCAGCTGACGAAGGCGCTGTCCCGGCTCACCGTGCTGCAGAACATGCTGCTCGGTGCCCAGGGGCAGAACGGCGAGAGCTTCCTCAAGGCACTGGTGCCCGGCACCTGGCGGCGCCAGGAGACGGCGAACACCGAGCGGGCCATGGATCTGCTCCGACGGTTCAAGCTGGACGCGAAGAGGGACGACTTCGCCGGCACGCTCTCCGGCGGGCAGCGCAAGCTGCTGGAGATGGCCCGGGCGCTGATGAGCGACCCGAAGGTCGTCATGCTGGACGAGCCGATGGCCGGGGTGAACCCGGCGCTGACGCAGAGCCTGCTCGGGCACGTCAAGGACCTCCGGGAGGAGGGCATGACGGTGATCTTCGTCGAGCACGACATGGACGTCGTCCGGGACATCAGCGACTGGGTCGTCGTGATGGCCGCCGGCCGGGTCATCGCCGAGGGTCCACCCGAGTCGATCTCCCAGAACCAGGCGGTCGTCGACGCCTACCTGGGCGCGCACCACGATGCGCCGCTCACCGTGGAGGAAGAGGACCGGGTGCTGGCCGAGGCGGAGGCGGAGATCGCCCGGGAGAGCGGCGGCCCGGACGTCATCAGCAGCGACGGGACGAGGAACCAGCGATGAGCACGCCGAAGACCTCGAGTTCCCCAGCGGAGGTGCGTCGATGAGCGAACCCGTGTTCGAGGTCGACGAGACCGGCGAGGAGGTCACCCGGGCCGAGACGGTGGCGACCGGTGAGCTCTCCCCCGCCGAGAAGGCCGCCACCCGCGAGGAGCACCAGCGGCTGGCCGAGGGCGCCCTGGTCCGCGCCGACGACCTCGTCGCCGGGTACGTCCCCGGGGTCAACATCCTGCGGGGCTGCGACTTCTACCTGCAGGACGGCGAGCTGGTCGGGATCATCGGCCCCAACGGCGCGGGCAAGTCCACGCTGCTCAAGACGCTGTTCGGGCTGATCCCGGTGCGTTCGGGCTCGGTGAGCCTGCGCGGCGAGGAGATCACCTCGGCGCCCGCGCACCGGCTGGTGCAGCTGGGCGTGGGCTACGTGCCGCAGAACAACAACGTGTTCCCCTCGCTCACCATCGAGGAGAACATGCAGATGGGCGTCTACCTGCGGCCCAGGACGTTCAAGGAGCGCTTCGACTACGTCACCGACCTGTTCCCGCTGCTCGGCGAGCGGCGCAAGGGCAAGGCCGGAGCGTTGTCCGGCGGTGAACGGCAGATGGTCGCCATGGGGCGGGCGCTCATGATGGACCCGTCGGTGCTCCTCCTCGACGAGCCGTCGGCCGGTCTGTCGCCGGCCCTGCAGGACGAGGTGTTCATCCGCTGCCGGCGGATCAACGCGACCGGCGTCTCGATCATCATGGTCGAGCAGAACGCCCGCCGGTGCCTGCAGATCTGCGACCGCGGTTACGTGCTCGACCAGGGCCGGACCGCCTACACCGACACCGGCCGGTCGCTGATGAACGACCCGAAGGTCATCGAGCTGTACCTGGGCACACTGGCCAAGGCCACGTAGCGCTGCCCCACCCGCAGCCGGAGCAGGTGGTGCGGGTGGATCAGTCGCGGGCCGGGCCCACACCCTGGGCGTTGAGGCCCTGGATGATCCGCGAGGACTCGTCGAACCCGATGACGACGACGCCGTCGGGGTTGAAGTCGGTCATCTGCTGGACCTCGGAGTCGAAGTTCGCCGCGGTCGGGTCGTAGACGATCGTGTTGATGGAGTCCTCGGGCAGCCCGTCGGCGATGAGGTTCGCCTTGAGGTTGTCCGACAGCCCGGTCCCGTAGGAGTCGTTGCGGGCCAGGATGCCGACGGTGTTGTTGCCGTCCTGGGCGAGCAGGTCGGCCAGCGCACGGGCCTGCAGCGTGTCCGGCGGCGCGGTACGGAAGTACAGCCCCCGGTCGTTGTAGGTGGTGAACTGGTCGGAGGTGTTCGCCGGCGAGAACTGCACGACGCCGGCACCGACGATCTTGTCGATGACGGTGAGGCTCACCGTGGACGACGCCGCACCCACGATGGCGTTGACGCCGGTCTGCAGGAGGCGGTCGACGGTCTGGGTGGCGATGTCGGTCGAGGCGTCACCGGAGTCACCCTGCTCGAGGCGGACCGGGTTGCCGAGCACGCCGCCGGCCTCGTTGATCTCGTTGATCGCCAGCTGGGCGCTGGCGATCTCCGGGGGACCGAGGAAGGCGAGGTCGCCGGTCTCCGGCAGGAGCGTGCCGATCACCAGCGGCTCACCGGTCGCGCCGGGCGCGGCCGGGGCCGGGCCCTCGTCGGTCGCGGCGTTGGCCTCGTCGCCGGCGATGACGTACTCGTTGTTCGCCGGGTCGATGGTGTTGTCCTGCTCGAACCGCAGGATGCCGAAGCTGGCCTGGGCCGGCTCCCCGGCATCGGCGAAGCTCAGCGGGCCGGACTGGCCGTCGTAGTCGGGGTTGCCACCGGCGTTGATGATCTCCAGGCAGGAGGTGAACGAATCACACTTGTCGCCGCCGAAGGTGACCCCGTTGATGTACGGGGCGAACACCGTGGCCTGGTTGCTGCCGGCCAGCTGCGCGGCCAGCGAGATGACGACCACGGCGTCGTAGGTCTCGCCCGCGTAGTTGAACGTGGTGCCCAGGTCGGGGTCGACGGACAGCAACCGCTCGGTGAAGTCCCCGGACAGTTCCGTCAGCGGCGTGGTGCCCTTCATGCCGGCCAGCGAACCGGGCTTGTCGAAGTCCTCGCCGAGCGGGTCACCCATGTTGCCGTCGGTGCCGTAGTAGTTGACCTGCTTCTCGCTGGCCGCGTCGCCGCCGCCGCCGGTGTCGCCCCCGGAGTCGCCGCTCCCGCCACAGGCAGTCAGGGCGAGGAGGGCGGCGCCGGAGAGCGCGACAGCGCGGGCGGTGTTGCCTGTGCGCATCAAGTGACTCCCAGTGTGGATTCGTGGCCACCAGCCATCGGCAGACGCGATCGCCTGCCGGGTCGACCGATCAGTGCCAGGAACCTAACCGCTGAGGTACTTGCCCGGTCCTGCCTCCTCCGCACCGTGATGCGGTTGTGACCATGCCGTTCCCCGGCCGGCACATGGTGCCGCCGGCCGTCACACCGGCGTCACCTCCCGGCGGTCAGGCGCCGGCCGGGCCGCCGGATGAGGCCGCGCCCGAGACGTCGGTCTCCAGGATCGCCTGGGCCAACGCCTTCATCGACGTCCGCTCGTTCATCGCGGTGCGCTGGATCCAGCGGAAGGCATCGGCCTCGCTCATGCCGCGGTCGGCCATCAGCCGCCCCTTGGCCTGCTCGACCACCTTCCGGGTCGCCAGCCGCTCCTTGAGGTCGCCGACCTCGGCGTCCAGCGCGGCCATCTCCAGGAACCGGGCCCGGGCGACCTCGATGGCCGGGACCAGGTCGTTCTTGGAGAAGGGCTTGACCAGGTAGGCCATCGCGCCGGCGTCCCGGGCCCGCTCGACCAGCTCGCGCTGGCTGAAGGCGGTCAGCACGATGACCGGGGCGACCCGGGCTGCGGCGATCTGCTCGGCGGCGGAGATCCCGTCGAGCACCGGCATCTGCACGTCGAGGACGACGAGGTCGGGCCGCAGCGCGATCGCCTGTTCCACGGCGGCCTGTCCGTCACCGACCTCGGCGACGACGAGGTACCCCTCCTCTTCCAGCATCTCCTTGAGGTCGAGGCGGATCAGTGCCTCGTCCTCCGCGATGAGGACCCGGGTCGGCTGGCTGCTCACGGGGCAGAGCCTATCGACCGCGAGCGGTTCCCGGTCGCCCGATAGTCTGTGACGCGGCGTACCGGCCGGCCCCCGTACCCCAATCGGCAGAGGGAGCGGATTCAAAACCCGCGCAGTGTGCGTTCGAGTCGCACCGGGGGCACTGTCCTTCACGGTCCTGGCGGTCCACTCCGGCACGACGTCAGGCGCGCCGCAGAGGTTGGCCGGGTGACCGGCCACATGACGCCCGACCAGTTCCGCCAGCACGGACACGAGGTGGTCGATTGGATCGCCGACTACTGGTCACGGGTCGGCTCGTTCCCCGTCCGGTCCCAGGTCTCCCCCGGTGACGTCCGGGCCGCGCTGCCCGCGGCCGCGCCCGAGCAGGGCGAGCCGTTCTCCGCCGTCCTGGCCGACCTGGACCGGGTCGTGCTGCCCGGGATCACGCACTGGCAGCACCCCGGCTTCTTCGGCTACTTCCCGGCCAACACCTCCGGCCCCTCGGTGCTGGGTGACCTGGTGTCGGCCGGGCTGGGCGTGCAGGGCATGTCCTGGGTGACCAGCCCGGCGGCCACCGAGCTCGAACAGCACGTGCTCGACTGGCTGGCCGACCTGCTCGACCTGCCCGCGGCGTTCCGGTCCACGGGCCGCGGTGGCGGCGTCGTGCAGGACTCGAGTTCCGGCGCCAACCTGGTCGCCCTGCTGGCCGCCCTGCACCGGGTGAGCCGCGGCGCCACCGTGCGCGCCGGGGTCCAGCCCGACGACCACACCGTCTACGTCTCGGCGGAGACCCACTCCTCGATGGAGAAGGCCGTCCGGATCGCCGGGCTCGGCAGCGACGCCGTCCGCATCGTGGAGGTCGACGGCGACCTGGCCATGCGCCCGGCCGCGCTGGCCGCCCGGCTCGAGCGCGACGTCGCGCGCGGCCTCACCCCGGTCATGGTGTGCGCCACCGTCGGGACGACGTCGACCACCGCGATCGACCCGCTCGCCGAGCTGGGCCCGATCTGCCAGCGCTACGGCGTGTGGCTGCACGTCGACGCCGCCTACGCCGGGATCAGCGCCGTCGTGCCGGAACTGCGGCCGCTGCAGGCCGGCGTCGAGTGGGCCGACAGCTACACGACCGACGCGCACAAGTGGCTGCTCACCGGGTTCGACGCGACGCTGTTCTACGTCGCCGACCGTGCGGCGCTCACCGGGGCCCTGGCGATCCTGCCGGAGTACCTGCGCAACGCGGCCACCGACGCCGGCGCCGTCGTCGACTACCGCGACTGGCAGATCGAGCTGGGCCGTCGGTTCCGGTCGCTGAAGCTGTGGTTCGTGCTCCGCTGGTACGGCGCGGAGGGGCTGCGCGAGCACGTGCGCGGCGGCGTCGCGCTGGCCCAGGAGCTGGCCGGTTGGGTGGCCGCGGACGACCGGTTCGACGTCGTGGCCCCGCACCCGCTGTCGCTCGTGTGCCTGAAGCCGCGCTGGGCAGCCGACGTGGACGGCGACGTCGCGACCATGACGCTGCTGGAGCGGCTCAACGACGGGGGCGCGGTCTTCCTCACGCACACCACGATCTCCGGCGAGGTCGTCCTCCGGGCGGCGATCGGGTCGCCCACCACCACCCGTGAGCACGTCGAGCAGTTGTGGGCGCTGTTGCGCGAGGCCCACGACTGGCTGGCCAACGACTTCGAGGAGCAGGCGCGGGAGAGCCGGGCAGCTGAGCAGCGGGCCCGCGGGCAGGCCGAGCAGGCAGCTGCGGCGGAGCGCGCAGCGGCGGTGGCAGCGGCCGAGCCCGCGGCACCGGCGGCGAGGGTCGAGACGCCGGCCGCCCAGGACGAGACCGACGCGCAGGCGACGGCCCAGCAGGAGGCCCCAGCCCCCGAGCAGACCCCCACCACCGAGGGGACCGCAACCTCAGTCCTCGAGTGACCGGATGAGGCCCTCCTGAGCGACCGTGGCGACGTGCGTGCCGTCCGCCGCCCAGATGTTGCCCAGGCCCAGGGCCCGGCCGCTGGACGCCGACGGGCTGTCGGTCTCGTAGAGGAACCACTCGTCGGCGCGCACCGGCCGGTGGAACCACACGGCGTGGTCGAGGCTGGCGCCGACCACCGACCCGCCCCAGCCGCCGCCCACCCGGACGAGCGCGGACGAGAGCAGCGTCAGGTCGCTGACGAAGGTCAGCGCAGCCGCGTGCACCGCCTCGGCCTCCGGCAACCGGCCGGTGACCCGGAACCAGACGCGGGACACCGTGTCCGAGCCGTGCCGGGGCGCGGGGTCGAACGGGTCGGACAGGTACCGCTGCTCGACCGCCCGGGACATCAACCGGAGGTTGGTGACCTTCGCCGGGTGCGCCGCGGCCACCTCGTCGAGGCCGGGCAGTCCCTCGGGCCCGGGCACGTCGGGCATCGGCAGCGAGTGCTCGACCACCGGGCGCTCGCCGGCGTGGAAGTCGGCCGTCAAGGCGAAGATCGCGACGTCCTCACCCCGGCGGGTCTGCTTGGCCAGCACCCGGCGGGTGCTGAACGACCGGCCCTCACGCAACCGCTCCACCTCGAACCGGATCTCCTCCTGGGTGTCACCGGGACGCAGGAAGTACGAGTGCAGCGAGTGCACCGGCCGGTCGGCCGGCACCGTGGCGATGGCGGCCATCAACGCCTGACCGGCGACCTGTCCCCCGAAGATCCGCTGCAGCGGGGTGGGCGGGGTCAGCCCGACGAAGCAGTCCGCCCCCCGCGGTTGGAGCTCCAGGACCTCCATCAGGTCCGACGCCGGGATCGCTCCCCCGCCGCGGGACCCTGCCGACATCGTCACGCGTCGGCCCCCACCTCGTGCACGCGCACCAGGTTGGTGGAACCTACGGTGTTGGGCGGGCTGCCGGCGACGATGACCACCCGGTCGCCCTCCTTCAGCCGGCCGATCGACAGCAGCGAGAAGTCGACCTGCCCGACCATGTCGTCGGTGTGCGTGACGGTGGGCACCAGGAACGTCTCGACGCCCCAGGACAGCGCCAGCCGGCTGCGCACCCGCGGGTCGGTGGTGAAGGCCAGGATCGGCAGCCGGGTGTGCAGCGCCGCGAGCCGCTGCGCGGTGTTGCCGGTGAGGGTGAACGCGGCGAGCGCGGAGACGTCCATCGCCTCCCCGATGTCCTTGGCCGCGCGGACGATCGCCCCGGACCGGGAGGACGACACCCGCTGCAGCTTGGGGGTGCGGATCTCGTCGGACTCGACGGCGTCGATGATCCGCTCCATCGTGCGCACCGCGGCGATCGGGAACTTCCCGACCGAGGTCT
>JAOPWO010000006.1 GCA_025965635.1 Modestobacter sp.
GCCGCCGTACCCGTGCTCGGCATGGCGATCGTCAGCGCCAAGTACGACGGCGCGGTCCGCGCCTCCGCGCTGGGCCGGGTCGCCGGGACGGCGGCCGCGGTGAGCGCGCTCGGCCCACTCGCCGGCGGCCTGGTGGAGGACGTGTCCAGCTGGCGCGCGGTCATCGCGCTGCCCGCCCTGGGCCTGCTGCTCGTGCCGGTGCTGTGGCGGGCGGTGCCCACCGGTGGTACCGGCGCCCGGCTGGACGTGCTCGGCGCCGTGCTGGTCGCCGGCACCGCCGCCGGGCTGGTCCTGCTGGTCCAGTCGCCGTCCTCCGGGGTGGTGATCGCCACCGTCGGGGCGTTGCTGCTGGGGCTGGGCGTGCCGGCGGTCGCCGCCCGGGTGCGGCGCCGTCCCGAGGGCTTCCTGCCCCGGGCGGTGGTCCGCGAGCCGGTGGTGGTGCGCAGCGCACTGGCCGCCTCCGCCGTACCGGCGTCGTGGTTCGCGCTGCTCATCGCGGTGCCTTCGGTGCTGGCCGGACAGGGCTGGACGCCGCTGAGCATCGGCCTCGCCCTGGTCCCGAGCGCCGTCACCGGGTTCCTCGCCCCGCGGATGTCCGGTCCGCTGATCGCCCGGCTCGGTGCCACCCGGTCGCTCGCGGTGTCCGGGGGTACGGCGGCCGTCGCGCTGCTGGTCGCCGCCGGGGGCGCGGCCACCAGCTCCGCCGTCGGCCTGGTCGCGGCCGTCGTCCTGGTCACCCTCGCGTTCGGGCTGGGCCAGCCGGCCCTCATGGCGGCCGTGGGCGACGCCGTGCCCGCCGACGTCCGAGGGGTCGCGCTCGGCATCGCCACCCTGGTCTTCCTCGTCGGCGGGGGCGTCGGGTCGGCGGTCGTCGGGGGTGTCGGCGAGATCCTCGGCGTCGACCGCAGCCTGCTGGTGCTCGCGCTGCTGCCGGTGGTCGGTGCGCTCGGCCTCACCCCGGCCATCCGCCGGGAGCGGCTGCGTTCCTGAGCTGCCGGCCGTCCCGGCGAGTCACCTGCTCGTGCTCTTGGCGGGTCCACCGCTCCGCGCGCCACTTCGGCGGTGTTGTCCCAGGCTCGGGTCGGCGGAGGCGATGAGGACGGATGCCGGAGTACGCATGGGTGATCCTGGGCAGAACGCTCGGGCAGGACCCACGGGCCTCTCGGCCTCCATCGGGCTCGCGCCGCCGAGCGGGCTGATCGAGCTCGGCCATCGCTCGGCTCCGTGACGCACTCGAGATGCCCCGGGCTCGGAGGCTGTCCGCGTCACACCTGACCGCCGGCATGGAGGCCCGGGACCGGAACTCGCCCGGGGGGAGGTCCGGGACCCGTACTGATCGGCGCGGTGGGGGTCGGCCGGACCACCGGACCGGTGCCCGTCCCGTCCGACCTCCGGCTGGTGGGACGTCGACCCTCGGTTAGCGTGCGCCCATGCGGCCGACCGACCTGCCCCTGCTGCGCGTCCCCGGAGTGCCGACGGTGTCCCCGGACGGTCGCACGGCCGTCGTCGCCGTCACCCGGCTGGACCTGGCAGCCGACGAGTACCGCAGCCAGCTGTGGACGGTGCCCACCGACGCGTCCGCCCCGGCCCGCCCGCTGACCTCCGGTGCCGCCGACAGCGCACCGGCCTTCTCCCCGGACGGCCGTTGGCTGGCCTACCTGTCCGCCGAGCCCGAGGGGCGGCCGCAGGTGCACCTGCTGGCCGTCGACGGCGGGCAGCCCCGACGGATCACCGACCACCACCTCGGTGCCGGCGCGCCGGTCTGGTCACCGGATTCCCGCCGGCTGGCCTACACCGCCCGCGTGCCCGCGCCCGGCCGGTACGGCACCGAGGAGGACGTCGCGGCGGCAGCCGAGGCGCCCCGGCTGATCACCACGCTCAAGTACCGCGGGGACGGGCTCGGGTTCACCACCGACCGGCGCAGCCACGTGTTCGTCGTCGACCTGCCCGGCGACAGCGACGACGACGGGGTGCCCCTGCCCGCACCGGTGCAGGTCACCGACGGTGACGTCGACGACACCGACGTCACGTGGAGCCCGGATGGCGCCCAGCTGGCCTTCGTCTCCGCCCGGCACGCCCGGGCGGACCACGACCTGGTCACCGACGTCTACGCCGTCGGGGTCGACGGCTCCGGGCTGCGCCGGATCACCTCGGGACGGTCGGGCTGCGCGCAACCCGCCTACGGTCCGGACGGCGAGACCCTGTACCTCACCGCCCAGCCCGACCTGGGCCCCGACGGGCTGGACTTCGTCGCCCGCAACGCCACCCTGTGCCGGGTACCGGCGTCCGGCGGCGAACCGGAGCCGCTGCTCGACCCCGAGCAGCACGACCGCGGCGACGAGACGCCGGGGACGGTGGTCGCCGACGGCGCGGTGTTCTTCGGGGTCCAACGGCGCGGTTCGGTGGAGCTGCTGCGCGTCCCGCTGGACGGGGGCCTGCCCGAGGAGCTGGTCGACGGGCCGTTCACCGTGCGCGGTGTCGGGGTCGGCGGCGGCGTCGTCGTCGCCACGGTCGCGCACGACCGCTCGGCCGGCGAGCTGATCGCGATCACCCCCGGGCGCCGCCGGCTGCTCACCGGCTTCGGCGCCGCGCTGCAGGCCACCGGCCGGCTGCACCGGATGCGCGAGCGGACGGCCACCGCACCGGACGGCTACCCGGTGCACGGGTGGCTCACCACCCCGCCGGGACCGGGGCCGCACCCGGTGCTCCTCACCGTGCACGGCGGGCCGTTCTCCCAGTACGGCTGGACGCTGTTCGACGAGACCCAGGTGTACGTCGAGGCCGGCTACGCGGTGCTGCAGTGCAACCCCCGGGGCTCGTCGGGCTACGGGCAGGCCCACGGCCGGGTGGTCAAGGAGCACCTGGGCGAGCTCGACGCCGCTGACGTCCTCGCCTTCCTCGACGACGCGCTGCAGGACCCGGCGCTGGACCCGTCCCAGGTCGGGCTGATGGGCGGCTCGTACGGCGGGTTCATGACCACGCTGCTGCTCGGCCGCACCGACCGGTTCGCCGCGGCCATCAGCGAGCGGGCGTTCAACGACCCGGTCAGCTTCGTCGGCTCCTCCGACATCGGGTTCTTCTTCGCCGACCAGTACGTGGGCACCGACCCGGAGCGGATCGCCGCGCAGTCGCCGCTGGCGCACGCGCACCGGATCAGGACGCCGACCCTCGTCGTCCACTCCGAGGAGGACTGGCGCTGCCCGCTCGAGCAGGGCACCCGGCTCTACGTCGATCTCAAGCGCCGCGGCGTCCCGACCGAGCTGTTGCTGTTCCCCGGCGAGGGCCACGAGCTGTCCCGGTCCGGCCGGCCGAAGCACCGGCTCGCCCGGCTGGAGCACGTGCTGCGCTGGTGGGCCCGCTGGCTGCCGACCGGGCCGGACGCCGTCGCGGTGGAGGAGCTGACCGCCGGGTCGCCGTCCGGGGACGCCGTCCCCGGTGCCGCCGGACCCGCCGCGGTGGACACCCAGCCGTCCGGGCGGCGCAGCGACATGCTCACCGTGCCGGCCACCCGGCTCTGACCGCATCGATCCACGGAGGTACTGAGATGGTCACCCGACGGGCACCGCGCTGGTCCGAGCTGTCCGAGCTGATCCGACCGCGGGTGCTGCCCGGGGACGCCACCGACCGGCGGCTGGCCCGGGCGGTCACCGTCGGCGACCTGCGCGAGCTGGCCCGGCGCACCGTCCCGCGGGCGGTGTTCGACTACACCGACGGCGCGGCGGGTGACGAGATCAGCCTGCGCCGCGCCCGGGAGGCGTTCGGCCGGGTCGAGTTCCGGCCGAGCGTGCTCCGCGACGTCTCCGTCGTCGACACCAGCACCACCGTGCTGGGCCGGCCGGCCGCTCTGCCCCTGGTGCTGGCCCCCACCGGCTTCACCCGGCTCATGCACACCGAGGGGGAGCCGGCGGTCGCCCGGGTGGCCGAGCGGGTCGGCCTGCCGTACGGGCTGTCGACCATGGGGACGACGTCGCTGGAGGATCTGGCCGCGGCGGCGCCCGGTGCCCGCCGGTGGTTCCAGCTCTACCTGTGGCGCGACCGGGCGGCCAGCAGGGACCTGGTGGAGCGGGCCCGGGTGGCGGGCTACGAGGCGCTGGTGCTCACCGTGGACACCCCGGTGGCCGGGCCGCGGCTGCGCGACGTGCGCAACGGGTTCACCATCCCGCCCGCGCTCTCGCTGCGGACCATGGCCAACGCGGCGGTGCACCCGCGCTGGTGGATCGACCTGCTCACCACCCCGCCGCTGGAGTTCGCGTCGCTCACCTCGTGGGGTGGCACGGTCGCCGAGCTCGCCGACCGGGTGTTCGAGCCGGCCGCGACGCTCACCGACCTGCGCGACCTGCGGGCGGCGTGGCCCGGGAAGCTCGTGGTCAAGGGCGTGCAGACCGCCGAGGACGCCCGGGCGGTCGTCGACGAGGGCGCGGACGCCGTCGTCGTGTCCAATCACGGTGGCCGCCAGCTGGACCGGGCACCGACCCCGCTGGAGGAGCTGCCGCACGTCGTCCGTGCCGTCGACGGGCGCGCCGAGGTGTACCTGGACGGCGGCGTGCTGGACGGGGCCGACGTCGTGGCCGCCGTCGCCTCCGGCGCGCAGGCGGTGCTGATCGGCCGGGCCTACCTCTACGGGCTGATGGCCGGTGGCGAGCGCGGCGTCCAGCGCGCCGTCGACCTGCTGTCCGGGGAGATCAGCCGCACGCTGGCCCTGCTCGGCGTCCCGTCCGTGGCCGAGCTGACCGCGGACCGGGTGCGCCTGCGACCGTGACCTCCGGCGTCTTCCACGGCTGCCCTAAGGTGCCGCCATGGACGTCGTGGAGGTCGTGCCCTCGTTCGAGCAGTACGCGTTCACGTTCGGGGGTGTCACGCCGCTGCGCCGGGTCGCACCGGGGACCGCGCTGCGGCTGTGGTCGGACGACGCCTTCTCCGGCGCGCTGCGCTCGGCCACCGACCTGTCCAGCGAGAAGGTCGACCTCCGCTACGTCAACCCGCAGACCGGCCCGTTCTGGGTCGAGGGCGCCGAACCCGGTGACACCCTGGCCCTGCACTTCGTCGCGATGGAGCCCGCCCGCACCTGGGGCGCCTCGGCCACGATCCCGTTCTTCGGCGGGCTGACCAGCACCGACCGGACGGCCACCCTCCAGGAGCCGCTGCCCGACACCACCTGGATCTACGAGCTGGACCGGGCGAAG
>JAOPWO010000013.1 GCA_025965635.1 Modestobacter sp.
CGCCGAGGCGCCCGTCGTCGGTGGCGGCGAGCCGCTGGCCGACTGGGAGCGCGAGCTGCTCACCGGCCAGCAGGGCGACGCGGCTCCCGCCGAGGCCGCTGCCGCTCCCGCCGAGGTCACGGCGACCCCGCTGCCGGAGACCCCGGCCGAGCCCCCCACGGTCACTGCCACCGAGGTCGCGCCGGTCGAGGGCGTTCCCGCCACCGGCGACACCTCCACCGGCACCCAGGGCGCGCAGAACGGCTGAAGAAGGAGCTGACCTCCTCACCCCTGCACCGCAGGGGTGAGGAGGGCGGCCCCTGCACCCCGCGAGGCCCTGGGCCCCGCCCTCCGCACCACCAGACCCAGAGGAAGTGACATGCCCGCGTTCACCGCAGCCGACGTCAAGCGTCTCCGCGACGCCACCGGCGCCGGCATGATGGACTGCAAGAAGGCCCTCACGGAGGCCGACGGCGACTACGACAAGGCCGTCGAGTTCCTGCGCGTCAAGGGTGCCAAGGACGTCGGCAAGCGCCTGGAGCGCTCGACCACCAACGGTGTGGTCGTCAGCCGCGACGGTGCCCTGCTCGAGCTCGACTGCGAGACCGACTTCGTCGCCAAGAACGCCGACTTCGTCGCCCTCGCCGACCGACTGCTCGACGTGGCGCTGGCGCAGAAGCCGGCCGATGCCGCCGCGCTGCTGGCCACCGACATCGACGGCCAGACCGTCGCTGCGCTGATCGAGTCCGAGTCGGCCCGCATCGGCGAGAAGCTGGTCCTGTCCCGGTTCGTGGCCTTCGACGGACCGACTGCCGTCTACCTGCACAAGCGCGCCACCGACCTGCCCCCGGCGATCGGTGTGGCGGTGCAGTACTCCGGTGGCTCCGAGGACGCCGCGCGCAGCCTGGCGATGCACATCGCCGCGGCCCGCCCGCGCTACCTCACGCGCGAGGAGGTCCCGGCCGAGGCGGTCGAGACCGAGCGTCGCGTGGCCGAGCAGACCGCGAAGGAGGAGGGCAAGCCCGAGCAGGCGATCTCCAAGATCGTCGAGGGTCGGGTCAACGCCTACTACAAGGACTTCGTCCTCCTCGAGCAGCCCTCGATCACCGAGCCCAAGCGCACGGTGAAGCAGGTCATCGCCGACCAGGGCCTGACCGTCGACCGGTTCGCCCGGTTCGAGGTCGGCCAGGCCTAGTAGCAGGACCCCCTTCCTCCCCACGCTTCGCATGCCCGGCGTGGGCTCCTGGAAGAGAGCCGTGCCAGCACGTCACCACCGGCCCCGTTCCTGTCAGGAACGGGGCCGGTGGCCTGATCGGACCAGTCCGACCCGCCCGCCGCGGGCACATGCGGCAGGATCGATCGAAGACGCCACCGACCCGAGGGACTCCAGTGACCGACACCAGGGCAGCCAGCAATCCTGAGGGCCTGCTGTTCGCGCCCGCCGCCTCCGCGCCCACCGACGGCCGGGGTTACCGACGGGTCCTGCTCAAGCTGTCCGGCGAGGCGTTCGGCGGCGGCAGCGTCGGCGTCGACGGCGAGATCGTGCACGACATCGCCGAGCAGCTCGCCGAGGTCGTGCACGGCGGCACGCAGGTCGCCGTCGTCGTCGGCGGCGGCAACTTCTTCCGCGGCGCCGAACTGGCCGAGGCCGGCATGGACCGCCGGCACGCCGACTACATGGGCATGCTGGGCACCGTCATGAACGCGCTGGCCCTGCAGGCCTTCTGCGAGCAGGTCGGCCTGGAGACCCGGGTGCAGACCGCGATCACCATGGGGCAGGTGGCCGAGCCCTACATCCCGCGCAAGGCGGTGCGGCACATGGAGAAGGGGCGCCTGGTCATCTTCGGCGCGGGCGCCGGCATGCCGTACTTCTCCACCGACACCGTCGCCGCCCAGCGGGCACTGGAGATCGGCAGCCAGGTGCTGCTGATGGCCAAGAACGGGGTGGACGGCGTCTATGACGACGACCCGCGCACCAACCCCGCGGCCACCATGTACGACGACCTCGACTACGGCACCGTGCTGGCCAAGCAGCTGAAGGTCGCCGACGCCACCGCGATCAGCCTGTGCATGGACAATGCGATGCCGATCGTCGTGTTCAACCTGCTCCGCGACGGGAACATCGCCCGCGCCGTCGCAGGTGAGAAGATCGGCACGCTCATCAGCCAGCCCGGCTGACCACCGGACCAGCCGGATCGGAGCGGGCGGCACCCGCCGGACGCGCCCGCTCCGCAGCACCGTCACAGCCCGCCGGCCAGCGCGGCAGCACCTGCCGCAGGAAGAGAGAGTCCCGTGATCGACGACACCCTGCTCGACGCCGAGGAGCGGATGGACAAGGCCCTGTCGGTCGCCCGCGAGGACCTCGGTTCCGTCCGCACCGGCCGGGCCACCCCGTCGATGTTCAACAAGATCGTCGTGGACTACTACGGCACCTACACCCCGGTGCCGCAGATGGCCTCGATCACGGTGCCCGAGGCGCGCATGGCCGTCATCAAGCCCTACGACGCCAGCCAGCTGCAGCCGATCGAGCGGGCCATCCGCGACTCCGACCTCGGTGTCAACCCGACCAATGACGGGTTGCTGATCCGGGTGGTGTTCCCGCAGCTGACCGAAGAGCGCCGCCGGGAGCTGGTCAAGGTCGCCCGCGCCAAGGGCGAGGACGCCAAGGTCGCCATCCGCAACGTGCGGCGCCGGTCGAAGGAAGAGCTCGACCGCATCGCCAAGGACGGCGAGGCCGGTGAGGACGACGTGCGCCGTGCGGAGAAGGAGCTCGACGACCTCACCGCCGCGCACGTGGCCAGCATCGACGAGGCGATGAAGAACAAGGAGACCGAGCTGCTGGACGTCTGAGCCGAGGACCGAGCACCACCATGGCCCGCCACCAGTCCCGCCCCGAGCCCACCGGCCCGGGCACCGAGCCTGCCCTCGGACTGACCGGTCTGGTGCCCGGACCCGGCTGGGAGCAGCAGGGCGCAGCAGACCGGCAGCAGCGCCGGCCCAGCCCCGGTCCCCGACGTGCCGACAACGGCCCGGTGCGGCAGGTGCAGCCCCCGCCCGTGCCGCCCCGGTCCCCGTCGGCGCAACCCGCCG
>JAOPWO010000044.1 GCA_025965635.1 Modestobacter sp.
GGGCGGGCCCGCGGTCGGGTGGCCGGGCGACCAGCGTGGCGGCCACGGCGCCGAGCAGCAGCCCGGCCAGCAGGGCCACGACCACCCAGGTCACCAGCGCGCCGGCGGACACCGATGCAGCGCTCACCGCGGATCCCCGGGCACGGGAGGCAGGGTCGTCGGCGGGGTCATCTCACCGACCAGCATCGCAAAACCCCATGACCGGCCCGCCGAGAGGCCGGGAACGTGCTGGAACGGCCCGTCGCAGGGGTCCTTCCTCAGCCGGTCGGGTCGATCTCCTCGGGGTCTCGGCCGAGCAGCACCGCCACCTGGTCGACGACGACGTCGCGGACCAGGTCGGCGAGGTCGTCGCGGTCGGCCGCCCGGATCTCCAGGGGGCGCCGGTAGACCACGATCCGGGCCGGGTGCTCGCGCCCGTCCTCGCGGTGCGCGGGCAGCACCCGGGCCAGCGGGACGCTGCCGTCATCGAGGACGTCGGCGTCCACGACGACGTCGTCCGGGCTCGAGTGGTCGACCCAGGGCACGTCCTCGACGGCGAACTCCACGCCGGCGAGCTCGCGCTCCCAGCGCCGCTCCAGGTCCTCGACGGCGTCCAGCACCAGGTCGTCGAACTGTTCGGCCCGGCTGCGGGACAGTGGGACGGTCGGCGGCACGAGGCGGCCGCGCAGGCCGCGGCCGTGCCGGTCGCGCCGGGCTCGTGCAGGGGGACGGTCCATCGCACGGGCAGCCTACGTGTCCGTCGTCGGGCAGGTGTCGCCTCCGGCTGTGCCCGGTCCGGTTGCAGCACGCGGTCGGGTCGACTCGCGGTGTGCCTGCTCCCCAGGACGCGGAATCGCGGTTAGTGTGCCTGGCTGTGAGGATCCGGTGGTGAGGCAGTCACGTCGCTGCTCCCGCAGCGGCTGCGCGCAACCGGCGGCGGCGACACTGACCTACGTGTACGCCGAGTCGACGGCCGTCGTGGGTCCGTTGGCGACCTACTCGGAGCCGCACAGCTACGACCTGTGCGAGTTCCACGCCGAGCGGCTGACCGTGCCCCGCGGCTGGGAGGTCGTGCGGCACGAGATGGACACCGACGACGACGGCCCGACCGGCGACGACCTGCTCGCCCTGGCCGACGCCGTCCGCGAGGCCGCCCGGCCCGAGCCGCCGCGCGATCCGGCCGACGACGGCAGGGGTACCCGCCGTGGTCACCTGCGCGTCCTCCCCAACCTGCCGTGACGGCCCCCGTCCAGAGGCTCGCGCCGAGCTCGCGAGGCGTGAGGAGGACGGGCTCCTTATAGGGTCCTCCGCGTGACAGACCTGTCGTCGATCATCAAGGCCTACGACGTCCGCGGGCTGGTCCCCGGGCAGTGGGACGAGGGTGTGGCCCGCGCGATCGGCGCCGCGTTCGCGGAGTTCGTGCACGCCGAGACGGGGGCCACCGCGGTGGTCACCGCCCATGACATGCGGGACACCTCGGTCCCGCTGTCCCGGGCCTTCGCCGAGGGGGTCCTCGAGCGTGGGCTCGACGTCGTCGAGGCCGGGCTGGGCTCCACGGACATGCTGTACTTCGCCGCGGGCTCGCTGGACCTGCCGGGTGCGATGTTCACCGCCAGTCACAACCCGGCCGAGTACAACGGCATCAAGCTGTGCCGGGCCGGCGCGGCGCCCATCGGGCAGGAGTCCGGCCTCGTGCAGATCCGCGAGTGGGCCGAGCAGCTGATCGACGGGCCGGACGGTCCCTTCGACCGCGCTCCGGAGCGGGTGGGCTCGGTGACCGCCCGCGAGGTCATCGACGAGTACGCCGCCCACCTCACGGGGCTGGTGGACCTCTCCCGGATCCGTCCGCTGAAGGTCGTCGTCGACGCCGGCAACGGCATGGGTGGGCACACCGTGCCGGTGGTGCTGGCCGGGTTGCCGCTGGACGTCGTGCCCATGTACTTCGAGCTCGACGGCTCGTTCCCGAACCACGAGGCGAACCCGCTGGACCCGGCGAACCTGGTCGACCTGCAGGCGGCGGTGGTGGAGCACGGCGCCGACATCGGGCTGGCCTTCGACGGCGACGCCGACCGCGTCTTCATCATCGACGAGCGGGGGGAGGCGGTCAGCCCGTCGGCCATCACGGCCCTGGTCGCGGTGCGCGAGCTCGCCAAGGGCACCGGGACGACGATCATCCACAACCTGATCACCTCCCGGGCGGTGCCCGAGATCGTCCGCGAGCACGGCGGGCACCCCGTGCGCACCCGGGTCGGCCACTCCTACATCAAGGCCGAGATGGCCCGCACCGACGCCGTCTTCGGCGGCGAGCACTCGGCGCACTACTACTTCCGCGACTTCTGGCGCGCCGACACGGGCATGCTCGCCGCGATGCACGTGCTCGCCGCGCTGGGGGAACAGGCCCGCCCGCTGTCGGAACTCACCGCCGCCTACAGCCGGTACGCCGCCTCGGGGGAGATCAACTCCACCGTCGACGACGCCGCCGGCCGGGTCGCCGCGGTGCGCGGGTCCTGGGGGTCCCGCGAGGGGGTCACCCTCGACGACCTGGACGGACTGACCGTCCAACTGCCCGACGGTGCGTGGTTCAACCTGCGGGCCAGCAACACCGAGCCGCTGCTGCGGCTGAACGTGGAGGCGCCGGACGAGGCGCGGATGAGCGACGTGCGCGACGAGGTACTGGAGGTGGTGCGGTCATGACCCAGCACGACACGGCCGGCGGCGCGGAGGACGCCACGCTGGGCATCGACCCGGCGCTGCTGGCGGTCCTGGCCTGCCCCGACACGCACCACAGCCCGCTCACCGTCGACGTCGAGGCCTCCGAGCTGGTCTGCGGCACCTGCTCACGGGCGTTCCCCGTCCGCGACGGCATCCCGGTGCTGCTGCTCGACGAGGCGCGGCGACGCACGGCATGACCTCGGCCGAGCTCGCCGAGGAGGTCTTCGACGATCCGGAGCTGCTCCGCGCGCGCGACCCCCGGAACCTGTTGCCGGCCGTGGCGGGCGCCGGCGCGCAGGTCCGCGAGACGACCCGGCTGACCCAGGAGGCCGGCCTCGAACGGGTCACCGCCGGCGGGCGCCCGCGGGGCCTGGTGTTCGTCGCCCGCCGGGAGGGTGCTGTCGCGGCCTCGGTGCTGCGCGCGCTGCTCGGTCCGACCAGCCTGGTCACCGTCGACGTCGTGCCGGGCCCGGCGCTACCGGTGTGGATGGGCGCGACCGACATCGCCGTCGTCGCCACCCGCACCGGAGCCGGCCGCTACGCGGTGACCCCGGCCTACGAGGCCGCCCGCCGAGGGGTGGCCGTGGTCGGCATCGGCGCCGACGACGCTCCGCTGCACGCGGCCTGCGCCGCCGCCCGCGCACCCTACGTCGCCCTCCCGGCCTCCCGGGTCCGGCACGCGACGCTGTGGTCGATGCTCACCCCGATGCTGCTGCTGGCCGACCGGCTGGGGCTGCTGGCCGACGGCGTCGCGGACCCCGAGGCGGTGGCCGCGGCGCTGGACGAGGTCGCCGCGGAGTGCGGCCCGGCGCGGGAGTCCTTCGTCAACCCGGCCAAGACCCTCGCTCTCGAGCTCCTCGACGCGCTGCCGGTGATCGCCGCCGAGGGCCCGCTGGCCGGCGCGGCGGCCGAGCGGGTCGCCGACCAGCTGGCCGCCCTCGCCGGCCTGCCGGTCGCCACCTTCCGGCTGCCCGACCAGCGGGTGGCCGCCTGCGCCGTCCTCGGCG
>JAOPWO010000071.1 GCA_025965635.1 Modestobacter sp.
GACCGCCTGGGCCGCCCGGCTGGCGGGTGCCGCAGCCGGCGACGTCCCGCTCGACCTGCGGCCACCCCGGCTGCGGCGGGTGGGCACCGGGGCGGCCGGCACCCCCCGTCCCCGCACCACCGACAGGCAGGAGAGCGACGGATGAGCCCCCGGGGCCGACCTCCCGGCGCCCTCCCCGGCCGGTGAGCTGCCCGGCGTGCGCGACGACTCGGCCGTCCCCGACGACCTCGTCATGGGCAGCGGCGGCATGGTGACCACCATCGACGGGGAACCCGCCCTTCTGACCTCACGTGTTTCCACTACGCGGGATACGCGCCCCGCGTAGTGGAAAGTTGGCGGCAGCGGTGTCAGAATGTCCGTGCCATGAGCATCGACATCCAGAACGACACTGCCGCTGCCGCGCCCCCCCGCGGCCCGGTCACCTCGGCGTCCTACTCGATCACCGTCCGGCTCTCCGCCGACGGCGACCCGGCCAGCATCGGCCGGATCGCCACGGCGGTCGGCCACGCCGGCGGCGCGGTCACCGCGATCGACGTCGTCGAGTCCCGGGCCGACGGGCTGACCGTCGACGTCACCTGCTCGGCCGCGGACGCCGGCCACTCCGAGGAGGTGGTCGCCGCCCTGGACGCCGTGGACAACGTGCACGTGCACAAGGTCAGCGACCGCACCTTCCTGCTGCACCTCGGTGGGAAGATCGAGGTCGCCTCCAAGGTGCCGCTGAAGACCCGCGACGACCTCTCGATGGCCTACACGCCCGGTGTCGCCCGGGTCTGCCTGGCGCTGGCCGAGCACCCGGAGGACGTCCGCCGGCTGACCATCAAGGGCAACACGGTCGCCGTCGTCACCGACGGGTCGGCCGTGCTGGGCCTCGGCGACATCGGCCCCGGCGCCTCCATGCCGGTGATGGAGGGCAAGGCGGCGCTGTTCAAGCGGTTCGCCGACATCGACGCCTGGCCGATCGCGCTGGACACCCAGGACGTCGACGAGATCGTCCGGACCGTCGAGCTCATCGCCCCCGGCTTCGGCGGGATCAACCTCGAGGACATCTCCGCGCCGCGCTGCTTCGAGATCGAGGCCCGGCTGCGGGAGAAGCTGGACATCCCGGTCTTCCACGACGACCAGCACGGGACGGCGATCTGCGTGCTGGCGGCGCTGCGCAACGCGCTGCGGGTGGTCGCGAAGCAGCTCGAGGACATCGCGATCGTCGTCGCCGGCGGCGGTGCGGCGGGCACGGCGATCGTCTCGCTGCTGCTCGAGGCCGGCGCCAGGAACGTGCTGGTCTGGGACCGGGAGGGCATCCTCTCTCCGGACGACGAGCGGCTCTCCCCGGCCAAGCTCGACCTGGCCCGGCGCACCAACCCCTCGTGCCGGCGCGGCGAGCTGCCCGACGCCCTGGTCGGCGCGGACGTGTTCATCGGCGTCAGCGCGGCCAACGTGATCCCGGCCGAGGCGCTGGCCGGGATGAACGAGCGGGCCGTGGTCTTCCCGATGGCCAACCCCACCCCGGACGTCGATCCGGTGCGCGCCCGGCAGTACGCCGAGGTCGTCGCCTCCGGCCGGTCCGACCTGCCGAACCAGATCAACAACGTGCTGGCCTTCCCCGGCGTCTTCCGCGGGCTGCTCGACGCCCGGGCCAAGGAGATCCGCCCGGGGATGCTGCTGGCCGCGGCCGACGCGCTCGCCGCCGTCGTCCGCGACGACCAGCTCAACCCCAACTACATCATCCCGAGCGTCTTCGACCACGCCGTCACCGAGGCGGTCGCCTCCGCCGTCGCCAGGGAGGCCAAGGCCGAGCCCGGCGCCACGGTCGACCTCGACGAGAGCCGCACCACCGCTCCCGCCGTCCCGGAGGACGTCGACCGCTAGGGCCATGTCGGCCGACATGGCCCGTCTGGGGGAGGACGGGCCTGGGCGTTTCCGGGGATCATGGGCAGGTGCCCGAGTTGCCCGAGGTCGAGGCGCTGGCGGCTTTCCTGCGGGAGAACGCCGTCGGCCGAGTCGTGACGCGGGTGGACCTCGCCGCCGTCCAGGCCATCAAGACCTTCGACCCGCCGCTGTCCGCCCTCGGCGGGCTCGAGCTCACCGGCGTCTCGCGGGTGGGCAAGTTCCTCGACCTCGACGTGTCGGGGCTGCACCTGGTGGTGCACCTGGCCCGGGCGGGCTGGCTGCACTGGCGCACCGCGCTGCCGCCGGCCCCGCCCAAGCCGGGCAGGGGGCCGCTCGCGCTGCGGGTGCACCTGAGCCCGGCCGAGGACGGCGGGCTGCCCGACGGGTTCGACCTCACCGAGGCCGGCACCCGCAAGGGCCTGGCGGTGTACGTCGTCCGCTCGGTGGCCGACGTCCCCGGCGTCGCCCGGCTCGGCCCCGACGCGCTGGCCGTGGACCGCGAGCAGTTCGGCACGCTGCTGGCCGGCCGGCACGGCCAGCTCAAGGGCGCGCTCACCGACCAGACGCTGGTCGCCGGGATCGGCAACGCCTACTCCGACGAGATCCTGCACGCGGCCCGGCTCAGCCCCTTCGCGCTGAGCCGGTCGCTCGGCCAGGACGAGATCGCCCGGCTCCACGACGTGATCCAGGAGGTGCTGCGACATGCGCTCGGGCTCTCGAGCGGCCGACCGGCAGCCGAGCTCAAGGACGCCAAACGTCGCGGCATGCAGGTCCACGGCCGAACCGGCCTGCCCTGCACG
>JAOPWO010000106.1 GCA_025965635.1 Modestobacter sp.
ACCGCCGTTTCACCCTTACCAGTGCACGCACTGGCGGTCTGTTCTCTGTGGCACTGTCCCGCGGGTCACCCCGGGTCGCTGTTGGCGACCACCCTGCCCTGTGGAGCCCGGACGTTCCTCGGCGACAGGGTCTCCCCCGCCGACGCGACCGCCCAGCCGACTCGTCCGTCGTACCCGCCACCCTACCCGGGCGGTCACGACGCCCGACTCAGCCCCAGAACAGCCGAAAGCCCACCCGCCGCCGGTCGTCCTCGGTGAGGGTCGACATGTCGATCACCTGCCGCGCCTGCTCCTCGACGGGCACGTCGGAGAGCAGCTCCAGGTACCGGCGGTGCTCGCTCAGCGAGCGGACGGCGGCCTCGACCTGCGGCTCGACGTCCACCTCGTGCGGCGGGTCGGACATCTCCTGCACCGCGATGTACTGCACTCCCTTCCACCGCGGCTCGGCCAGGTCGGGGAAGATCCACTCGTTCGCCGCATCGGCGACGGCGTCGATCACGCACTGGCCCAGCGCCTGGTGGTCGGCGGAGTTCACGTACGCCGGCGACACCCCGGGTGGGGTCCACGTGGGCCCGGAGTACCCGGTGACGACCAGCTCCGGGCGGTGCCGACGGATCGCCGCGGCCAGGTCCCGCCGCAGCTCGGGCCCCGCGACGAGGATGCCGTCGCGGTGGTCGAGGAACTCCACGTCGGTCACCCCGACGACGGCGGCCGATCGCCGCTCCTCGTCCTCCCGCAGCGGACCGGCGATCTCCGGTGGCACCCCCTCCATCCCGGCCTCGCCGCGGGTGGCCAGCACGTAGTGCACCTCCTTGCCGGCCGCCGTCCACACCGCGACCGCCGCCGCGATGCCGTACTCGATGTCGTCGGGATGGGCGGCCACGACGAGGGCACGCTGCCAGTCGTCGGGCATCGGGGCGGTCGACATGCGGGCAGTCTGGCCCTCAGCGCGCGGCGACCGCCAGCAGCGCCTGCGCCAGCTCGGCCGGGGCGCTGACCATCGGATCGTGACCGGTCGCAAGCTCGACCACGTTCCAGCCGGGCTGCTCCCGCACCCGTTCCCGCGAGGGGTCGATGGTCGCCAGCGGCGGCGTGGTGCAGTCGACGAACGTCCGCGGCCGGGCGGCCCAGCGGGCGGCGTCGAAGTGCAGCCGGTCGTCGTACACCCCGGCCGGCTGTGGGGTCTGCCGGCGGTCGACCCAGGCGGCGTCGTCCCCGCTGAGCCCGAACGCCGACGCCGGCGGCGGCGGGAGGTGGCCGTGGGCGGCGATCGCCCCACGGCGGGCCGCCTGCACCTGCGGGCTGTTGCGGGTGGACCACGCCTCACCGGGCACCGGGACGACGCCGTCCACGTAGACCAGCGCTGCCACCTCGTCGCCGAGCCGGTCGGCGGCACCGGTGACGACCATCCCGGCGTAGCTGTGCCCGACCAGGACCGCGCCCCGGCACTCCTCGGCCCGGACGGCGGTCACCACGTCCTCGACGTGGGTGCCCAGGGTGATGTCGCCCGTCAGCTGGTGCGCCCGCTCCCCGAGCCCGCTCAGCGTCACGGTCACCGGCCGGTGCCCGCCCGCCACCAGCAGCGGCAGGACGCGACGCCAGCACCAGGCGCCGTGCCAGGCGCCGTGCACCAGGACGACGTCGGTCACCGGACGGCGGGCTCTGCCTGCGGTGCCGGCGCCTTCGGCGCTCGGCGCTGCTCGGCGCCCGGCGCGGCGGAGCGCACGAGCCAGAAGACCAGCAGCCCGCCGAGGACGCCGGCCACCCCGCAGGCGAGGAAGACGTCGCGCAGCCCGTCGGCGTAGGCGGTCGCGAAGAGCTCGGTGAGCTGCCCGCGCGCCTCCGGCGGTGACTGCCCGACCAGCTGCCCGGCCTGCCCGCCGCTGAGCGCCGAGGCCGTGGCGTCGGCGTCCGCCGCGCCGCCGGCGCGCAGCGTCGAGGCCGTCTGGGCGGTGAAGATGCTGCCCAGCACGGCGACGCCGAGGGCGAAGCCCAGCTGCCGGGCGGTGTTCACCGCGCCGGAGGCCATCCCGCTGCGCTCCCGCGGAACGGTGTCCAGGGCGGCGGAGGCCAGGCTCGGGTTGGCCACCCCGACGCCGATGCCCAGGACGGCGAGCCCCGGCACCAGCACCGTCCAGCTGGAGCCGCCGTCGACCAGCGCCAGCAGGAACGACCCGATGCCGATGACCACCAGGCCGCTGCCCACGACCAGCCGGGGCGGGAACGTCTGCAGCCAACGCCCGGCGCCGGCGGCGATGCTGAAGCTGAGCAGTGACAGCGGGATGAACACCAGCCCGCCCTGCAGCGGCGACAGGCCCAGCACCGACTGCAGCCACAACGAGAGGAACAGGCTGTTGGAGAAGGCTGCGGCGTTGAGCAGCAGGGCGCCGAGCATGATCCCGGTGAACGACCGGGAGCGGAACAGCCGGACGTCGAGCATCGGCGCCTCCCGGCGCAGCTCGATGACCACCCACCCCGCGAGGACCAGCAGCCCGGCGGCGAGCGGTGCCCAGGCGACCGGGCGGCCCCAGCCGTCGGAGGTGGCCCGCACCAGTCCGAACACGACGCCGCCGGCGCCCAGGGTGAACAGCGCGATGCCCACGAGGTCGGGCCGCGGCGCCCCCTCCTGCCGGGCCTCCCGGACCACCAGGACGGTCAGCACGACGGCCAGCACGCTGATCGGCAGGTTCACGAAGAAGATCCAGCGCCAGGAAAGCTCGCTCAGCGCGCCGCCCAGGATGGGACCGAGCGCCGCGGCAGCGCCGACGACCGCGCCCCACACGCCGAAGGCGGTGCCGCGCTCACGCCCCTCGTAGCTGGTGTTGATCAGCGCGATGGTGGTGGCGAGCATCGCCGCGCCACCGATCCCCTGCACGGCGCGGGCGACGATCAGCAGCTCGGCTCCCGGCGCCAGCCCGCAGGACAGCGAGGCCACGGCGAACAGCACCAGCCCGGTCAGGTAGATCCGGCGCCGCCCGTAGAGGTCGGCCAGCGATCCGGCGCCCAGCACCAGCGCGGCCAGGGCCAGCGCGTAGACGTCGACCACCCACTGCAGCTGACCGAACGACGTGCCGAGGTCCAGGGCCATGTCGGGCAGCGCGACGTTCACGATCGTGACGTCGATCAGCAGCATGAACGTGCCGGTGCACACCGCCACCAGCGGCAACCACTTCTTCACCGCCGGTGCATGCCCCCGATATGCGCGATGCAACCAACTGCCCGGCGTGAGCCAGCCCATCCCCGACCGCTCACCGCCCGCGCTCCGGGGAGCACCGGCCGGTCGTAGGGGCGGGGACGCACCAGGTGCAGCACACCCGACCCGCCCGGCAGTGCCGCGAAGCCCAGCACCAAGTCCCGTGTCCGCATGGAGGCACCGTAGGCTCCGCGGCCGTGTCCGCTGTCGACCTGCTCATCGCCGCCGGGGTCGCACTGCTCGCCGGGGGGATCAACTCGATCGCCGGTGGCGGGTCGCTGATCCTCTTCCCCGTGCTGGTGGCCCTGGGGCTGGGCACGGTCGCGGCCAACGTCACCAACTCGATCGCCCAGTGGCCCGGCTACATCGGCGGCGTGCTCGGCTTCCGCGGTCAGTACGCCGGCCAGCGCTCCCGGATCATCCGGTTCTCGGCAGTGTCGGTGCTCGGCGGGACCGTCGGGTCGGTGCTGCTGCTCACCACGCCGTCGGAGGCCTTCGACACCGTCGTCCCGGTGCTGGTGCTGCTGGCCAGCCTGCTGCTCGCGTTCCAGCCGCTGATCACCAAGCGGCTGAAGAAGGCCGAGGACGGCGTCCGCACCCACGACCCGCTCTGGCTGTACGTGGCCGTCTTCCTGGCCACGGTCTACGGCGGCTACTTCGGCGGGGCGCTGGGCGTGATCCTGGTCGGCGTGCTCGGTGTCGGGCTGCACCGGCTGAAGCTGGCCAACGCGATCAAGAGCGTGATCGCCATGGTCACGGCCACGGTCACCGTCGTGGTGTTCGGCATCTTCGGTCCGGTGGAGTGGACCTACGTCGCGGTCTGCGCGCCGGCCAGCCTGGTCGGCGGGTTCCTCGGCGCCAAGGTGGCCACCCGCATCCCGGCCACGCCCCTGCGGGTGATGATCGTGGTCTTCGGCGTCGCGGTGGCCGTGTACCTGTACCTCCGCGGCTGACCGCCGGTGGCCGTCCTGGCCGCGCTGCCCGCCGGCGCACTGCTGCTCGCGTCGCTGGCCGCGGCGACTGCCGGGGCGTCGGTACCTGGGCACCCTGGGTCCGGCGACGGCTGTACCAGGAGGTCACCGCCGGGTCGACCGATCGGCAGCGCTTCGAGCACCTGACGTGCCACCCCGAGACGGGCATGCTCCGGGCCACCGCAGCGCCGGTCAGCTGACCGGAGGAACGGCCCCCGTCCAGGCACCCGCCGCGAGCGCGCGAGGGGTGGGGGGCCCGTCCATCACTCCCCGCCGCGGCCGGGCTCGCCGATGGCGATCATCGCCTCGACCGCCCGCCGCGCGCGGCCGGCGACGTCGGGGGCGACCTCGATCGCCCCCTCGCCGGTGCGCAGCGTGTTCAGCAGCTTCGCCGGGGTGATCATCTTCATGTAGCGGCAGGACGCCCGGGCGTTCATCGGGATGAACTCGGTGTGCGGGTTCAACGAGCGCAGCTGGTGCAGGATGCCGATCTCGGTGGCGACCAGGACCTGCGCCGCGGTGCTGGCCGCGGCGGCCTCGGCCATGCCGCCCGTCGACAGCACCCGGGTGCGCTCGGCGGGCAGGTCGCCGTGGCTGACCAGGTCGAGGACCGAGGTGGTGCAGCCGCACTCGGGGTGCACCAGGATCTCCGCGTCGGGGTGGGCGGCGATCTGCGAGCGGACGTCGGCGGGGCTGATCCCGGCGTGCACGTGGCACTCCCCCGCCCAGATGGAGATGTTCTCCCGGCCGGTGACGCGCTTGACGTGCGCGCCGAGGAACTGGACGGGGCAGAACAGGATCTCCCGGTCGGCCGGGATCGACCGGATCACGTCGGCTGCGTTGGACGACGTGCAGCAGATGTCGGTCTCGGCCTTGACCGCGGCCGTGGTGTTCACGTAGCTGACGACGACGGCGCCGGGGTGCTCGGCCTTCCACTCGCGCAGCTGCACGGCGGTGATGCTGTCGGCCAGCGAGCAACCGGCGGCGTGGTCGGGCAGCAGCACCGTCTTGTCCGGCGAGAGGATCTTCGCCGTCTCGGCCATGAAGTGGACGCCGCAGAACACGATCTCGCGGGCGTCGGTCTGCGCCGCGACCCGGGACAGGTAGAGCGAGTCGCCGGTGAAGTGCGCGACGTCCTGGATC
>JAOPWO010000124.1 GCA_025965635.1 Modestobacter sp.
GTCGCCGATCGTGCGGGCCGCCCGCTCGCGCGTCGCCGCGGAGCCGCTCCAGAAGGCCCCTCCCCCCGAGCCCTTCGCACGCTGAGGCACGCCCGGCCCCGGCCAGCGGGGCGATGGCCGGCAGCACCCAGGTCGCCAGCGAGTCGGCGTCGACCGCGATCGGCGGCGGCACCGGCCGGACCCGGTGGGCTGCACCGGTCTGCTGCGCACGAGCAGCACCCGGCCGGTCGCCGTCTCCAGCGCCTCGAGCCGCCGGCTGATCGCACTCGGGGTCACGTGCAGGACGCCGGCAGTGCCGGCGGTGGCGGTCCCCTCGAGGGCGCGGAGCCGGGCCGGATCCGAGGTCCACGGGTCCACGAGAACCGCTGGTGGTGGGTGCAGGACACGAGCTGGTCCGGCGTTCGCCCCGCCTCTAGCGTGATCGACGTGTCCCCCGCGCTGCTCGCCGCCGCCGCCGGCCTCGGTCTCGGCCTGTCGCTGATCGTCGCGATCGGAGCGCAGAACGCCTTCGTGCTCCGCCAGGGCCTCCGCGCCGAGCACGTCGCCGCAGTGGTCGCGATCTGCCTGCTCTCCGACGTCGCGCTGATCGCAGCCGGGGTGGGCGGGGCGGGCGCGCTGGTCACCCGCGCCCCGGTGCTCGTGACCGTCGTGTGCTTTGCCGGGGCCGCGTTCCTGCTGGTCTACGGGTTGATGGCCGCCCGCCGAGCGGCGCGGCCGACGGCACTGCTGCCCGATGCCACCGGTGAGCGCACCGGGCTGGCGGTCACCGCGACCACCGCCCTGGCCCTGACCTGGCTGAACCCGCACGTCTACCTGGACACCGTGGTGCTCCTGGGCTCGCTGGCCGCCACCTACGACGACCGGCGATGGTGGTTCGGTGCCGGTGCCGCGCTGGGCAGCGCACTGTGGTTCACCGGGCTCGGGTACGGCGCGCGGCTGTTGCGGCCGGTGTTCGCCCGACCGGCCGCGTGGCGGGTGCTGGACGCGCTCATCGCCGTCGTCATGGTGTCCTTGGCGGTGTCCCTCGCCGTCCGCGGCGCACAGGGCGGCTGAGCTGCCTCGCCCGGGTCCGCCGCCGGCGCTGCGGACGCCGCCAGCCGCTTCATCGCCCAGCTCGACGACGCGCTGGTCCTGAACTTCGCGGCCGCGCCGGTCACCGAGCCGCAGCGCTACGCGTTCCTCGTCGCCGGTGAGCACGTCGACCGGATCCGCGCCCGTCTCGACGGGGACGGTCGCCGGCTGTGCTTCCGTGGCCCGGGCGGGCACCTCCGGGTGGTGCTGACCGCCCGGTACACCGATGTCCCGGCCGGGTCGGCCCTGCCGCCGGCGAGCGGCTGACCGGCCGACGGATCAGTCGCGGAGGACCGACGTGCCGGTGGCGGCGGCCTCGAGCGCCTCGAACTGGGCCGGGTCGGTGGTGCAGGCGCCGATCGGGGTCTGCTTGTTGCTGCCGTGGTAGTCGCTCGACCCGGTCGTCAGCAGACCGTGCTCCGCCGCCAGGCCACGCAGGTGGGCACGTTCCTCCGCGGTGTGGTCGGGGTGGTCGACCTCCAGCCCGAGCAGTCCGGCGCCGACCATGGCCGAGATCGCCGCGTCATCGACGACCCGGCCACGGGAGCGCGCGAGCCCGTGTGCGAACACCGGTACACCGCCAGCGGCACGGACGAGGGCGATGCCTTGCAGCACGTGGGTGTCGGCCTTGGCCGCGTAGTAGGGGCTGCGGTGGTGCAGCAGCGTGGCGAAGGCCTCGTCCACGGACGCCACGACGCCCGCGTCGACCAGGGCGCGGGCGATGTGCGGCCGACCGACCACCCCGCCGCCGCTGCGCTCGACGATCTGCTCCCAGGCGACCGGGTGCCCGTCGGCGGCCAGCGCGGCGACGATCCGCTCGCCGCGGGACAGCCGTTCCTCGCGCAGCCGGGCGCGCTCGGTGACGAAGGCGGGGTGCAGCGGGTCGAACAGGTAGGCCAGCAGGTGCACGCTGATCGGTGGCTGGTCGTCGGGGAACCAGCGGCAGGACAGCTCCATGCCGGGGACGACGGTCAGCCCGGGTGGCCGCGCGTCCCCGGCCGGGCCCCACCCGGCGGTGGTGTCGTGGTCGGTGAGCGCGACGACGTCGAGCCCGGCGGCCGCCGCCTCGGTCAGCAGCGCGGCGGGTGTGTCGGTGCCGTCGGACACCGAGGAGTGGGTGTGCAGGTCGATGCGCACCCCCCCACCCTGCCGCACGGACGGTCCGCGCACCTGGTGTCGCTCGTCACCCGACCGGCTCAGCGGGTGGGTGGTCGCCGTCCGGTGGCGGTGCGAGCCGCGGGATCGGCGCGGTGTCCCGGCGCCCGGGGCGGGACGGCGGTGGTCGCAACCGGGGCCTCTCCTGGGCGGAGTGGCCATCGTCGCTGCTGCCCGTGCCGTCGTCCTCGTCGCCGCCGCCCCTGGCTTGGTCCGACGGGAACATCAGCTGGCTGAGCTCCCGGTAGGTCGCGTCCGCGTCGGGGATGTAGGTGATCACGTCCAGACCCTGCCGCTGGCCGGCGGACTCGAAGCGGAACGTGCCGTAGCCGAGCAGCTGTCCCACGAGCGTCTCCTGGTAGGTGAGGTCGGTGATCCGACGCAGCGGCATGACCGCGACCTTCCGGATGACGACGCCGGAGGTCAGCAGCACCCGCCGGCGGGTGACCAGGAGGTGCCGCACCCACCACTCGGCGACGTGCAGCGCGAGGTAGCCGAGAGCGCCGAGCGCGACGACCAGCCCCGCCGTGCTGCTGACCCGGTTCGTGGGGTCCAGCTGCAGGACCCAGATCCCCAGGACCAGCGCGGGCACCGCCCGCGCTGCCGGACGGGCCAGCACGGCCCAGTGCCGGCGGGTGGAGATCACCGGGACCTCACCGTGGAGCAGGTACTTGGCGGCGTCCCTACCCCAGCGCGCCGTCCCGGTGCCCCGGCGCGGCGAGCCGCTCGCGTCCGCAGCGGGCGGGCCGGACACGGGCCTGGTCAGGCCAGCGAACCCACGAAGGCCGCCAGCGAGGACGCCGCGTCGCCGAGGGCCTGGCCGGCGCTGCGGACGATCTCCGCCGAGGACTCCGGGGCCTTGATCACGTAGAAGACCACGAACGCGATGACCAGCCAGGTGAGCACCTTCTTCAGCAAGGTCGCACCGTTCCCTTCGCGCTGGTCTGGACGCGCGCGGAGGGGCAGCTCGGCGTCGGCGTCACGACCGCGGCGGGGTCGCGGAACATGAGTAACAGCCGCCTCCCCCGCAACACCAGCCGCCACGCCGATCGTCGGCGAATCGCAATCCCGGCCCGATGACCGGCGGTCAGGCCCCCGGCAGCAGGTGGTCGCTGGTCGGGCCGAGCGGCAGATCGGGGTAGACCCGGTCGCGCAGATCGAGCAGGCCGAGGTCCTCGGCGAGCAGCCAGGCCGTCGACGCCGGCCACATGACGAGCCACAACCAGACGCCGTAGGCCTCCCCGACGTACGCGGCCCGGTCGTCGCTGGTGGGCACCGGCCAGAGCGGGGCGCGCTGCCCGGCGGCCCGGACCGCGGCGGTGGACGGCCCGTCGATGAGTTCGCCGGGGTCGACGCCGGGCAGGCCGGCGTAGCCGCAGCCCAGCCCGGTACCGGGTTCCTCGGCGACCAGCAGGAGCTCGGCGGAGCCGCCGAGCGGCGCGGGCCCGGCGCAGGCGACGACGATCGCCCGGGCTTCGGGCTCACCGCCCCAGGCCAGGCCGGTGACCGCCCAGCCGGCGGGCATCGGGTCGGGCACCCAGGCCGGGACCCGGGCGTCGGCGCAGACGGCGGTGATCGCGTCGTGGGCAACGACCACCGTGTGGTGCAGCGGGGTGACCGCCGCGTGCAGATGGCACCAGCCCTCGGACGTCGACTGGGGACGGACCACGAGCACCTCGCCGCAGCGTGGGCAGACCGGGGACACGCTCATCGCCGCTCACCGTCCTGTGCTCGGAGGCTCACGTCAAGCAGCATCCGACCGGAGTGCGGTCGCGCCGGCCGGGCGACGGACCGTAGCCTCGCCGCGTGTCCGACCCGGTACCCGGCGCTCTGCGGGAGGTCCCCTGCGTGGGGGCCGTGGTGCACGACGATCGGGGCCGCCTGCTGGTCGTCCAGCGCGGGCACGCACCGAACCGGGGTGTGTGGTCGGTGCCCGGCGGACGGGTCGAACCCGGCGAGAGCGAGCAGGCGGCGGTCGTCCGGGAGGTGGTCGAGGAGACCGGCCTGACGGTCACCGCCGGCCCGCTGCTGGGCCGGGTGCGCATCGCCGGCGACGGCGTGGTGTTCACCATCGCCGACTTCGCCTGCTCCCCCACCCCGCCCGGTCAGGTGCCGGTGGCCGGGGACGACGCCGCGGACGTGGCCTGGGTGGACGCTGCCGGCCTCGCCGCGCTGCCGTGCACGCCCGGGCTGGCGGCCACGCTGGGCGAGTGGGGCGTGCTGCCGCGCTGAGCGGGGGGACCCGGCCGGCGCACGACGCGACGGTGGCCGGCCCGGGGGGCCGACGATCCTACGATGGGCCGGTGCAGCTGCAGTCCGTCCCCGAGCTCCCGCCCGAGGACGAGGTCGTCCGGCTGTCCCGCAGCGGCCGGGCGTCCCGCCTGGCGGCGACGGCCCTCGTGTTGGCCCTGCTGCTGGCCGGCACCGTCTGGGGCACCGACGACTCCTTCCCGTTCGGCCCCTTCCGGATGTACTCCACCCGCGCCGACCCCAACGCGCCGGTGATCTCCACCCGCGTGGTCGGGCTGACCGGGACCGGCGAGGAGGTCCGCCTGTCCGGCGGGCAGGTGGGGCTGCGCCGGGCGGAGTTCGAGGGACAGATCGCCCGGATCACGCAGCAGCCGGAGCTGCTCGGGCTGCTCGCCGACTCGTACGCCGAGCGGAACCCCCGCGCGCCCGACCTGGTCGAGGTGCAGGTGGTGCACCGCCGCTTCGAGTTGCGCGACGGCACCCGCACCGGCGACTTCGAGGACATCGTCGTGGTCGAGCACGGCCTGGACGGCCAGCCGTGAGCGGGCGGACCGCTGTGGACGGCACCACTCCGGACGGCACGACCCCAGCCGGCTCCGCTCCGGCCACGCGCGCGCTGGACGGCGGCCCGGCCGTGACGGCACCGGCCACCCCGGGCACTCCCGGCTGGTGGTTCCGGCCGGTGCCGCTGGCCCGGATCGCGGTCTTCCGGGCGATCGCCTACCTGTTCATCCCGGTCGACGTCTTCCTCACCACCGCCTGGGTGCGGGCGCACGCCGACGTTCCTCCGGAGTGGTACGCCCCGCTGCTGATCGGCCGGCTGCTGCACCTGCCGGTCCCGACGCACACCGTGGTCGTGGTCGTGCAGTGGGCACTCGTGCTCGCCGCGGTGGTGCTGGCCGCGCTCGTGGCCGCCACCGGTCGTGCGCCCCGGTTGCTGGGCTGGGCCGTCTTCCTCCTGTACGCGGAGTGGATGGTCATCGCGATGAGCTACGGCAAGGTCGATCACGACCGGATCGCCTTCCTCATCGCCCTCGCCGTGCTGCCCACCGTCGGCCGCGCCCGGTTCCGCGACCGCCGCTCGTCGGAGGCCGCGGGCTGGGCGATGGCCGCGGTGTTCGTGACGGTGATGCTCACCTACTTCCTGGCCGCCTGGGCCAAGATGCGGTTCGGCGGACTCGACTGGGCCACCGGCTCGACGCTGACGCGGGCCGTGGTCCGGCGCGGGACCGACCTGTCGCTGTGGACCCTCGACGTGCCCTGGCTGCTGGCGGCAGCGCAGTGGGTGATGCTGGTCCTCGAGTTCGCCGCCCCGCTCATGCTGCTGGTGCGCAGCGGCCGGGCCCGGATCGCACTGGTCCTCTTCCTGCTCGGCTTCCACGTGATGGTCTACGCCGGCGTCGGGATCATCTTCCTGCCGCACTGCATCGCCATCCTCTCGATCCTGCCGTGGGAGCGGCTGACCGCTGACCGCCGCCGGACGTCGCTCGACGGCCGACCCCCGCCGTCCCGCTCCGCCGGCGGCTGACGGAGCCCGGGTGGCGCGGTTCCCGGGGCGCCGCACCGCCGCTCGGCGCGGTCACGTCGCGGCGGTCAGATCATCGAGCCGATCCGGGCCGCCATCTCCGCCTCGTGCTGCTGGTAGGCCGAGGCCACGCTGGTGAGCAGCTGCCCCATGCCGGTCAGCGCCTCGCTCACCCCCTGACTGGACAACCGCCACTTCTCGTACAGCTCGGTGAACTGGACCGCGGCCTGGCTGTCCGTCCAGCCCTCCAGCACCGAACTGTTGATGCCGCTGGACAGCGTCGCGTGCCGGGACGTGGTGTCCGCGGCCTCGCTCGAGCACCTCCCGGCCATCGTGTGCAGCGTCGCGATGTCGACCTTCATGGTCGTCCTCCTCGGTCCGGGGCCCTCCCGGTCGCAGGGACGCTAGGGCCCGCACCGCCTCCTCCGGCGCGGCTGTCCACAGTGGCGGCCGCCGTCCACAACTGCCTGCCGGACCTGGCCGGGCCGTCGCCGACCTCGCACGATCGACCGGGTGACCGCTCTCTCCCCGGTGGACGACCGCACGGCCGGCCCACCCGGTCCGCCACGGGCTCGGCAGCCCCCCGCCACCCGGACCTGGACGCTGGAGTCGCCCGCCGGGTCGGTCGACGTCGACGTGACGGCCGCGGACGATGCCACCCTCGCGGACGTGCTCAGCGCCTTGCACGCCGAGCTGGCGCTGCCTGCCGGGACGCTGTTCGCCGGGGCGGCGCCGCTGCCGGCCACCACGCAACTGTGGTCCGCCGCCCTGCGGCACGGTGCCGTGCTGGGGCTGGGGGCGCCCGGCGCCGGACCGGGCGGTGGCTCCCGGGGTGGCGCCCTGGAACTGCACGTGGTGGGCGGCCCCGACGCCGGACGGGTGCTGCCGCTCGGTCAGGGGGAGATCGTCCTGGGCCGGGGCGCCGGCTGCTCCGTCGCCCTGTCCGACCCGGCGGTCTCCCGCCGGCATGTCCGGATCGCCGTCGGGGACGGCCGGGTGACCGCGGCCGACCTGGGCTCGGCCAACGGCACCCTGCTGCGCACCGGCGCCGGCTCGGCCACCGTAGGCACCGGACCCACCCCGTGGCCGGTCGACGCGGTGCTGACCGCGGGGTCCACCGCTGTCCGGCTGACCGGTCCGCGGGGCATCCCGCTGACCCGGCGGCCGGCCTCCGGGGGACGGGAACGCGTCCGGCCACTCCCCGTCGCCACGGCCGTCGCCGCCACCGTCGGTTCCACCGTCGAGTTCCCTGCCGAACCCGCCCCCCGCGCCGGGCGACGGCTGGGGTGGGTCGCCGTCGCGGTGCCGGCCGTGGCCGGGCTGCTGATGGCCTGGCTCCTGGACGCTCCGCAGTTCCTGTTCTTCGCGCTGCTCAGCCCGGTCGTGGCGATCACCGGCTGGGTTTCCGACCGGTGGTCCGGTCGCCGCGACCGACGGCGCTCGGCCACCGCGCACGCGGCCGCAACCGCTGCGGCGGAGGTCCGGCTCCTGGCCGCCGTGTCCACCGCCACCGCCGCGCTCGACGAGGTCCATCCCGATCTGGCGACGCTCGCCGCGGCGGTGCAGCGCCGGTCGAGCCCGCTGTGGTGCCGGTCCGGTGGCACTCCCGGGGCACTCACCGTCCGGCTGGGGCTCGGCCCGGGACCGACCCCGGTGGTCCGGGTGTCACCCGACGGAGAGCGCGCCCCGGTGGTCGCCGACCACGTGCCGGTGACCGTCGACCTGGCCGCCGCCGGACTGGGCGTCGTCGGACCACGCACGCCCGCCGTGGGAGTGGTGCGGTCCCTGCTCCTCCAGGTCACCGCCCTCCTCCCGCCGGGCGAGCTGGGCATCGTGGTCGCCGCTGCGCCCGACCGGATCGCTGACTGGGGATGGGCCGCCTGGCTGCCGCACCTGGTCGGCGTCGTGCCGTGCGGTGGGTGCGGGCCGGCGGACGCCGGGGAGCTGTCGGAGCTGCTGTCCGCGCCTCAGCGGTCTCCCGGCAGCCGGGTGGGCGGCGCGCCGCCCACCCGGCTCGTCGTCCTGGACGGGGAACCGCCGGAGGAGCTGCTGGCCGCCGTGACCGCCCAGGAGCGGGTCGTGTGCGTGGCGATCGCCGCGACGGAGACCGGGCTGGCGATGATCCCTGGCGCCTGCCTCACCGTCAGCGGGGAGACCGGCGTCCTCGGTCGGCTGCGGCAGCGGGGGCACCCGGTCGACCGCGAGCTGACTCTGGACACCGCACCCCTGGCGGTGGTCACGGCCACCGCGAGGGCTCTCGCCGGGCTCGCTGCGCCCACCCCGACCGGCGGCCTGCCGGACTCCTGCCGCCTGCTCGACCTCCCCGGTGCGCGGTCCGGGCGGCACCCGGCACGGAGCAGCCCACCCGGCTGGTCCCGCGACCGGGGCGCCCTGGTCTGCGTGCTCGGGCAGGACGAGCACGGGCCGGTGGCGCTCGACCTGTGCGCCCAGGGTCCGCACGCGCTGGTCGCCGGGACCACCGGCGCCGGCAAGTCCGAGCTGCTGCAGACGCTGGTGACCGGTCTCGCCCTGCACCAGCCGCCGGACCGGGTCACCTTCCTGCTCATCGACTACAAGGGCGGAGCCGCCTTCGCCGAACTGGCCGAGCTGCCCCACACGGTGGGACTGCTCACCGACCTGGACCCGCAGTCGACGGGCCGGGCGCTGCGGTCGTTGGGCGCCGAGCTGTCCCGGCGCGAGCGCGTGCTGGCAGCGCACGGGGTCCGCGATGTCGCCGACCTGGCCGCCGACACGGCCCTGCCGCGGCTGGTCATCGCCGTCGACGAGTTCGCCACGCTCGTCGACGACCTGCCCGGGTTCGTCAGTGGCCTGGTGGGCATCGCCCAGCGGGGCCGGTCGCTCGGCGTGCACCTCGTCCTGGCCACGCAGCGGCCGTCCGGCGTCGTCAGCCCCGAGATCCGGGCGAACTGCTCGCTGCGGATCTGCCTGCGCACCACCGACGAGACCGACTCCCGCGACGTGCTGGGCACGCCGGTGGCCGCGTTCCTCCCGGTCCGCCGGCCCGGCCGGGCGTACCTGCGCACCGGGAGCGCGCCTCCGGTCCTCCTGCAGGTGGCCCGCGTCTCCGGCAGCCCGGAGCACCGCTCGACCGGCGGTGTCCGGGTCCGCCTGCGGGCCTGGCCGCCGGCGCCGGACGCGGTGCCACCGGCGGAGCCGCTCACCGGGACACCGGTCACCGACCTTGCCCGGGTCGTCGACGTGCTCCGCACCCGCGCCGAGCAGGGCCGGCTGCCCGCGACCGGCCGACCGTGGCTGCCGCCGCTGCCCGACCGGCTCAGCGCGGCCGACCTCGACCGGCGGGCAGCGCCGGACGACCCGGACACGCGGCTGCGGATCGGTCTGCTCGACTCGCCGGACACCCAGTCGCAGGACCCGCTCCACCTGGACCTGGTCGAGGGCGGTGGATGGCTGGTCGTCGGTGGGCCACGCAGCGGGCGGACGACGGCGCTCCGCGCCGTGCTGCGCGAGGCGGTGCACCACCTGGCCCCCGACCGACTGGAGGTGCACGTCCTCGACCACGGCGGAGGCGGGCTGGCCGCGGAGGCGGCGCGGCTGCCGCACACCGGTACGACGGTGGACCGGGCCGACCCCCAGCGCAGCGAACGGCTGATCATCCGGCTGCAGTCGGCCGTCGACCAGCGGCGGGCCGGCGCGACGGCAGCGCCGGCGCAGGTGCTGCTGCTCGTGGACGGCGTCGAGAGCCTGCTGACCCAGCTCGACGACGCCGATCCGGGCAGCGGGTCGGCCGCGCTGCTCCGGCTGGTCCGCGAGGGCGCGGCGGCGGGACTGACCTGTGTGCTGAGCGCTGACCGAGTGGTCCCCGGGAGCCGCCTCGCCGCGGCCGCGTCGGCCCGTCTCGTCCTGCCGCTGCCCGACCGGGCCGACTACGCGGTGGCGGGTGTCCCGCCGCGCGCGGTGCCGGGGACGCGGCCGCCCGGTCGGGCCCTGTTCGGCGAGGACGCCGCCGAGTGCCAGCTCGTGCTGCCGCGGGAGACAGCGGCGGGTACCGGTCCGGCCGCATCCTGGGCCACCCGGAGGGCCGGCCGCACCATCTGTGTCGTCGCGCTGCCGACCGACCCCGTCCAGGAACTGCCGGCGACGCCGGCGGATCAGGGCTCCCTGTGGCTGCCGGTCGGCCCCGGGGGCGACGAGGGCACCACCGTCGGGCTCGACCTGCTCCGCAGTGGCGGTCTCCTGGTCGTGGGACCACCGGGCAGTGGTCGCACGTCCGCGCTCACCGCGTTCGCCCGGCACTGCCGGCACAGCGGCGCCCGGGTGCTCCATCTCGCCAGCGGCGCGGGGACCGACCCGCGGGTCGGGGCATGCATCGCCCTCGACGACGTGGCCGCCCTGCGATCCTGGGCGACGACCGAGCCGGAGCGCCCGGCCGTCGTGGTCGCCGATGACGTGACCTCCCTCCCCGACACCATGGCCGACGCCCTGGGCGCCCTGGGCCGCCCCGGCGGGAACCTCCCGATCCTGGTCGCCGGAGCAGCGCCGGAGCTCGCGGGCGCCTTCCGCGGCCCGACCGTGGCGCTGCGCCGCAGCCGCACGGCGCTGCTGCTCCGCCCGACCCCGGGTGACGGACAACTGCTGGGACTACGGCTGCCGCGCGCGCCCCTGCCCGCCCGGCCGGGATCGGGCTGGCTGGTGGTGGGCGGAGCCGTGACCCGGCTGCAGGTGGCCCGGCACCGGGTGCCGCCCCGCCTCGACCGGCGGACCGGCTCGGCG
>JAOPWO010000131.1 GCA_025965635.1 Modestobacter sp.
GAGTCCGCGGTGTTGACGCCCTGCCCGCCCGGGCCCGACGACCGGGAGAACCGCCAGGACAGCGCCGACGACGGGACGACGAGGGCAGCCGTGACCGGCAGGTCACCGAACGCGTCGTCGCCAGGCATGCCGCACAGTGTCGCCGACGCCGTGCGCGGTGGCTCCCGAGTTCTGCCTCGGGCGGTCCGAGGAACCGCCCGGTGGACAGGACAGGACCGGGCGGCGCGTGCCACCCAGGAGTGCCGCCCACCTGCGCTTTCGTCACATCCCCGGCCTGACCTGAGCTCACTGGACGACCCGCGGGAGGGAGGGCGGGGGCCGGCGCCGGTCTCGGTGCTGGACGCCCTGGCCGCGGTCGACCTCGACGGCCCGTCCCCGCCCCCGCTGAGTCAGGCGGGCACCGGGTCTGTGCCGCCGACCGCGCCCGGCCGGCACCGCAACAACCGGCGCACGGTCAGCCGGCTCCCCCGCCGGGCGCCGTGCGTCTCCAGAGCCTCCACGGCGTAGGCCGAGCAGGTCGGCGTGAAAGGACAGCACGGCTGCCGCCGAGGGCTGATCTCCCGCTGGTACACCCGCACCGCTGCGATCAGCTGGTCGCGCAACGAGCCCCGCCCCGTGCCGGCCGCGCGTACCTGCCGGGCGGTCGACGGCGCGACGAGCACGAGGTCGGCGCTGCAGCCGATCGCGTTGGCCAGGCAGCAGCCGGTGTTGAGGAACAGCAGGTCACGAAGGCACGAGTCGTCGGTGCGCCGGTAGCCGTACCGCGGCGGCGACCCGTAGCCGCGTCCGTGGCCGCGCCCGTAGCCGCCGTAGCCGGGCCCCTGGTGGCCACCCCAGCCCCGGCGGCGGCGTGGGCCACCGCCGCCCCAACCCCGGATGACGACCATGTCCCTGCTCCCTCCGCGCCCCGGGGATCCGCCCGGGCACCTGTCGATCGTGCGGGTGACCACCCGCCCGCGCAGGACGAGCGGACGGCGACACTGGTGCCATGACCTCTCCGCCGGGGACCCTCGGCGGCGCGCTGGCCGCCGGCGTCGTCGTCCTGGACGGTGGGCTGTCCACCGAGCTGGAGTTCCGCGGCCACGACGTGAGCTCCGCCCTGTGGTCCGCGCGGTTGCTCCGCGACGACCCGCGAGCCATCGCCGACGTGCACGCGGCCTTCGCCGCCGCCGGCGCCCAGGTGGCCACGACGGCCAGCTACCAGGCGAGCCTCCCCGGCTTCGCCGCCGCCGGCATCGGCGCCGTCGAGGCCGCGGCGCTCATCGCCAGCTCGGTGCACCTGGCCCGCGACGGGCTGGCCGCCGCGGGCGCCACCGGCTGGGTCGCCGGATCGGTGGGTCCGTACGGCGCCTTCCTGGCCGACGGCTCGGAGTACCGCGGCGACTACGTCGCGACGACGTCGGTGGCGGCGCTGCGCGCGTTCCACCGGCCCCGGCTCGAGCTGCTGGCCGAGGCCGGCGCCGACGTCCTGGCCTGCGAGACCGTTCCGGCCGCCGCCGAGGTGGAGGCGCTGCTGGCCGAGATCGACCGGCTGGGCGTCCCGGCCTGGCTCTCGCTCACCACCGTGACGGGCGCGGACGGCGTGCCCCGCACCCGGCAGGGGGAGCCGCTCGCCGGGGTGGTCGCGATGGCCCGGGACGTGCCGGCGGTGGTCGCGGTCGGCGTCAACTGCTCCGACCCGGCCGGCGTCGTCCCCGCCGTGCGGGTGGCCGCGGTCGCCGGCAAGCCGGTGGTCGCGAGTCCGAACAGCGGGGAGGTGTGGGACGCCGGTGCCCGCCGCTGGACCGGCTCCCCCGGCGTCGGGGACGTCGACGGCTGGCTGGCCGCCGGCGCCCGGCTGGTCGGCGGCTGCTGCCGGGTCCGGCCGGCCGACGTGCACGCCATCGCCGAGGCGGCCGTCGCAGCGGTCACCCTACGGAGTGCCCAGCGCGGGGGAACCGCCCGAAAATGCGCCACTCCCGGGTGACATCGGCCCGCAGCACCTGACAGAGCGTGACCCGGCTCGCGAACCTTCCTACGCGAGCCGGCCCGACGACGGGCGGCCCTCGAGTAGGAGCTGCCATGTCCCGATCATCCGCACAGCGCGCACCCCGCTCGGCGACCACCCGACGATCGGTCGCCGGGGCCCTGGCCGCGCTGCTGTTCGCGGGCGTCGCGCCGGCCACGCTCGCCACCCCCGCGCTGGCCGCCGACGGGCAGGGCTTCACGCTCAACGCCTCCGACCTGCGGTTCATCCTGGCGCAGATCCAGATCGCCGAAGCGCACGTCACGACCCTCAGCTCCGAGGACCCGTGCGGCACCCTGCTGGGCACCGGACCGCACCAGATCCCGGACCACAACGCGCAGGGCGCCGAGCTGCCCTGGGGACTGCGGACCGTCGACGGCACCTGCAACAACCTCAAGCCCGGGCAGGCCCGCTTCGGTGCCGCCGGCAACCTCTTCCCGCGCCGCGCGGACGGCGAGTTCGCCGACGCCTCCGCCGCTCCGGCCGGGTTCCCGCCGGCCGCCTCGTCCAGCTACGCCCAGTCCACCGGTCTGGTGTTCGACCCGGAGCCGCGGATCGCGAGCAACCTCGTCGTCGACCAGACGGTGACCAACCCGGCCGCGGTCGCCGCCGCCGGGGACGTCGAACCGGACCCGGAGTCGGGCACCCTCCCCATCCCCAACGTCGCCCCCGACGTCGGCCAGTCCGCGCCCTACAACTCGCTGTTCACCCTGTTCGGCCAGTTCTTCGACCACGGCCTGGACATGACCAGCAAGAGTGGCGGCACCGTGTTCGTGCCGCTCCAGCCGGACGACCCGCTGTACGTGCCCGGCGGCCGGTCGAACTTCATGGTGCTCACCCGCTCGACGAACTCGCCCGGTCCCGACGGCGTCCGGGGCACCGCCGACGACGTCCGCGACGCGACCAACCAGACGACGGCGTACGTCGACCAGAGCCAGACCTACACCTCGCACCCCTCCCACCAGGTCTTCCTGCGCGAGTACGCGGCCGGCGACGGCACCCCGGCCCCCACCGGCCGGATGCTCACCGGCCCCGGCGACGGCCTGGCCACCTGGGCCGCGACCAAGCACCAGGCCCGCACCCTGCTCGGTATCGACCTGACCGACGCCGACGTCGTCGCCGTCCCGCTGCTGGCCGCCGACCCCTACGGCCGCTTCGTCCCCGGACCCAACGGCTTCCCCCAGCTGGTGGTCGCCGACCCGGCCGCCCCGAACGGCCAGCGCCTCGTCGAGGGCGACCCGGCCGCGCCGGTGCCGACCGCGAGCGCGGTGCGCACCGGCCACGCCTTCCTCGACGACATCGCCCACCACGCCGGCCCGCTCGGCGACCACGACCGCAGCCCCGCGACGCCGAACCGGCTGCTGGCCCCCGACGCCGACCCGGGCACGACCGACGACGGCTCCCCCACCACCTACGACGACGAGATGCTCGACGCCCACTTCGTCGCCGGCGACGGCCGGATCAACGAGAACATCGGCCTCTCGGCGATCCACCAGGTCTTCCACGCCGAGCACAACCGGCTCGCCACCGAGATCGAGGGCCTGGTCGCCGCCGACCCGGCACTGCGGGCGCTGTGGCGCCCGGGCACCCCGGAGGCCGACGACTGGACGCAGGGCGAGCGGCTGTTCCAGGCCGCCCGGTTCGTCGCCGAGATGGAGTACCAGCACCTCGCGTTCGAGGAGTTCGCCCGCAAGGTGCAGCCGATGGTCAACCTGTTCGCCGGCTACGACACCAGCATCGACCCGGCCATCTCCGCCGAGTTCGCGCACGCCGTCTACCGCTTCGGGCACTCGATGCTCACCGAGACCGTCGCCCGGCGCTCGCCCACCGGGGAGAACCGCGACGTCGCGCTGCTCGACGCCTTCCTGAACCCGCCGTCCTACGCCGCCGGTGGTCGCACCCCCGAGCAGGCCAGCGGCGACATCGTCCGCGGCATGACCGACCAGGTCGGCAACGAGATCGACGAGTTCGTCACCGAGGCGCTGCGCAGCAACCTGCTCGGTCTACCGCTCGACCTGGCCACGCTCAACATCGCCCGCGCCCGGGAGACCGGCGTGCCGCCGCTCAACGAGACCCGCCGCCAGTTCTTCGCGCAGACCAACGGCAACTCGGCGCTGGCGCCCTACGAGAACTGGATCGACTTCGGACTCGGCCTGCGGCACCCCGAGTCGCTGATCAACTTCGTGGCGGCCTACGGAACCCACCCGACGGTCACCGGTGCGCCCACCGTGGCGGCCAAGCGGACGGCCGCGGCACTGCTGGTCGCCGGCGACCCGGACGACCCGGCCACGCCGGCCGACGCCGTCGACTTCATGACCGGCACCGGCGCGTTCGCCGACGCCGGGGGGCGCACCACCAGCGGCCTGGACGACGTCGACCTCTGGCTCGGTGGCCTCGCCGAGGAGCAGGCGCCGTTCGGCGGGCTGCTGGGCTCCACCTTCAACCACGTCTTCGAGACCGAGATGGAGGACCTGCAGGACGGCGACCGGTTCTACTACCTGTCCCGGACGGCGGGCCTGAACCTCCTCGTGCAGCTGGAGGGCAACTCCTTCGCCGAGCTGATCTCGCGCAACACCGACGCCGCGAACCTGCCGGCCGACGTGTTCTCCCGCCCCGACCTGACCTTCGACCTGTCCGCCCAGCAGGCCACCGGCCCGATCGTCGACGACCCGGCCAGCGCCCAGGACGAGCGGAAGCTGCTGAGCCGGATGGCCGACGGCACCGTCCGCTACAACGGGCCACTGCACGTGCTGTTCGTCGGCACGGCGCAGACCGACCGGGTGCGCGCCGGTGAGGGCGACGACACCCTGCGCGGCAACGAGTCGACCGACCGGCTGGAGGGCGGCGCCGGCAACGACCAGCTGATCGGCGGGTCCGGTCAGGACGTGCTGACCGACAGCTTCGGCGACGACGTGCTCAAGGGCGGCGACGGCAACGACGCCATCGCCTCCGGCCCCGGTCTCGACCTGAACCAGGGCGGGCTGGGCGACGACTTCATCGTCGGCGGCTCCGACCCCACCGAGACCTTCGGCGGGCCGGGCGACGACATCATCCACGCCGGTGACTCCAGCGACACGGTGTTCGGTGACGACGGCGACGACTGGTTGGAGGGCGGCGCCCAGGCCGACCTGCTGCAGGGCGACAACGGCGCGCCCTTCCAGGACGACCCCAACACCCCCGGCCACGACGTGATCAACGGCAACGGTGGCGCCGACGACTACGACGCCGAGGGCGGCGACGACGTCATGGTCGCCGGGCCCGGCCTCGAGCGCAGCGACGGCATGCTCGGCTTCGACTGGGTCACGCACAAGGGCGACCCCCAGGCCGCCGACGCCGACCTGCTCGTCACCCGAGGGCTGCCACCGTCGGTCGACGCGCTGCGGGACCGCTTCGACCGGGTGGAGGGCCTGTCCGGCGCCGGGCTCGACGACGCCTTGCGCGGCGACGACGAGCTGGCCGGCGACCTGACCGGCAACGAGCTGGACGCGGCCGGGATCGCCCGCATCGAGGGGCTGGCCGGGCTGCTCCCGGCCGGGGCGACGTCGTTCACCGGCGGCAACATCCTGCTCGGCGGCGGCGGGGACGACCTGCTCGAGGGCCGCGGCGGCGACGACCTGCTCGACGGCGACGCGTGGCTCGACGTCCAGCTGGTGGCGCCCGGCCGGGCACCGGCCGACTCGCTGACCGAGCTGCGGGCTGCGGTGTTCGCCGGCCAGCTCGACCCGGGCGCCATCACCATCCGGCGCAGCATCCAGGTGGCTGACGTCGGGTCCGCCGTGGACGTCGCGGTGTTCACCGGTCAGCAGGCGGAGTACGGGTTCGCCCCCACAGCCGGCGGGCTGACCGTCACCCACGTCGGCGGTGCCGCGACCGACGGCGTCGACACGCTGCGCAACATCGAGCAACTCCGGTTCGCCGACGGCCCGGTGGCCGTGGCCGACGTCCTGGCCACCGCCCCGGACGCCCCGGCGATCACGTCGGTGGAGGCCGGGGACCGGAAGGCCACGGTCCGCTTCGCGCCGCCGGCCGGTGACGGCGGCCGGCCGGTCACCGGCCTCCTGGTCCAGGTCCTCACCGCAGACCAGCTCGTGGACGGCTTCTACGCGCTCGACCCGACCGCGACCAGCGTCGTCATCGACGGCCTGACCAACGGTGACAGCTACACGTTCCGCATGCAGGCGGTCAACGCCGTCGGCCCGAGCGAGTGGTCGGCGCCGTCGATCCCGGTGACCCCGGCCGCCCCGGTGGCGCCGGCGGTC